>JBAQER010000978.1:0-3128 GCA_049286845.1 Bradyrhizobium sp. | reverse complement strand
GTCCGGTTCGGGCGAGATGCCGGCGTACCCACGCCACAGGGCGATGGAGGCGCCTCCGGCCACCACGGCGGCCAATACCGCGGCAGCGAGCGCAATCGGCTGCGAGCCGATGCGGCTGTTGCTCATGCTATGATTAGGTGCGAGTTCGATCATGGGACTCCAAAGCCTAACAGCCAAAGTTCCAGCACGCTCGACGCCTGCCCACCGGCACGGCGCTACTATAGATATCTATGACCGGCGGCCGGCCCGTTCAACTGCACGGGTGGCGTCGGCCGTCCTGGCCCCGGTAGCTCGCCGTCGATTGCCCGCAATGGCGATCGAATCCGTCATAGATGCCGTAGGGCCGTTCATTCAACGGCACGACGACCCGATCCGGCGGCGCTGTCGTTCCCGGGTAAAAGTCGGCGGGGCCGTAATTGTGCGAATAGTCGATGATCAACGGGGAATCAAAAAACTGCTGCACGCGCTGACGGTGGACGCGAACATCGGCGTCGGCGGCAAACGCGGGCAGGGAGAGCACGACCAGGGCCGCGGCAGCCAGCAGTCTCGATTTCATCTCGCCCTCATTATCCGACCAACGCGCAAATCCTAGCGGCATCGGTCAGGGCGGTAAAGGGAAGCGGGCGGAAGACCGCGTGTCACCGCTGCATGGCGTCCCGGTGTCGCCGGCCTCATTCAGGCCGCAGCCCGGCGGCAAGCCTTTGAAAAGTCGTGAGTTTAAGTTCGAAAAAGTTGCGGCCAGCCTTTGGGGGAAGGCTGGCCGCGCGCGATCCGGTCTGGGACGGGGAGGGGTGGGGATGTGACCGGGTCGCGTGTTCTCTGATTCCTTTGTGTCAGCGATCCCTGGCGCTGGCGGTGGCAACGGCCGGGCGGCTGTCGCCCAGCGAAACCCACACATTCGGGTCGCTCTGCGATTGTCGCTTGACGAAGCGGTATCCGGTCTCGGTCCAGGCCATGACGTTTTCGTTCTGGTTGTCGAGCACGAATTCGCCCTTGTCGCTTTTCACGGTCAGTACCGCGTGGCCTTCGCCCTTCTTGTCGCGCACCACCGTGATCAGCAGCGCTTCGCGCGGCCAGCCGGCGTCGATTAGCATCTTGCGCTTCAGCAGGACGTAGTCCTCGCAGTCGCCGTAGCCGTCTGTCGGCAACGACCATTTCTCGATCACGCCCCAATGATCCATGTCGGTGATCGGCTTGACGGTTTCATTGACCCAGCGGTTGACCCGCAACAGATCCCGCCATGCCGTCTGCGACATCACGATGTCGCGTGGCTGTGACGCGCCGCCGCGGCAGTCGCCGGGATTTTCGGCGCAGAATTCGACCCAGCCGATCGGCGAACGCGTGGTGTCGCCGAGGCTGGCATAAAGTACGTCACCGGCACGCGCCGGTGCATTCAGTCCGATCAGGATGGCGACAACCGCCAATCCTTTCCCCTGTCCCCCGAACCCAAACATTGTGGCCCCCCGTTTCTTGTTGGGACCACGTTTCGCACAAAGGTTTTGCGCCGCCGCTAAGTAGCGCAAGTACATTTGACGCGAATACAAGTAAAAGCCGCGGATAATTAGATCTATACTTGAATCAAGTTCGACTAAAATTTTAGACGACTGCAATTGATTCAAATTTTAGGTATTAACGCGGCAAGGCCCGCCGATACGGAACTTGCGGCGGCAAAGCGACGGCCGGTTAACCCCGTTTTGGCCGGCTCCGAATACGAAAAGGCGGCATCCGCGACGCGGATACCGCCTTCAAGCCTTGGAAAAATGGGAAATTGCGGGCTCTCGCGCTTTACCGCGCGGTAACGCTGTCTTCGAGCGTCTCGGCAATTTGCTCGTGAACGAACTCCAGCGCAAAGCCTTCCTCGAGGTTTCGCACCACCCGGGCCTGGACCTTGCCGAGCATGACCAGCGATTTCAGCGGCGGGCGGTTTTCCGCGGCGATGGCGGCGCCCGACAGCGACATGTCGATGATGCGGCAGGTCATCTTGGTGCCGTCCTCGAGCGTGAGCAGTGCGATCGGGTTGCGCGGCACGATACGGTCGTGGCGGCGGTCTTCCGGCAGGTTGAGAATGTCGCGGTTGGCGAGCCAGGTCAGCTGCGCCGCCAGCTTATCGCGCTTGCGGGCGGTGGCGCCTATGCTCATCGCGAAACCATTGTCGATGATGCGGGTGATCTTGCCCTCGACCCGGCCGATATGGTCGAGATAGGCGATCACGCGGTCGCCCACATTGCCGATGCCTGGTGCCAGCAGGGCCAACCCCCCCGGCGACATGTTGATAATCTGGCATGGAAATTCGCGGCGGTCCGGCAGCATGTAGCGGCCGAGCAGGTGGACTTTCACCCGCTGGAAACGCCGTCGCTCTTCGGCGGCCGGAAGAATCGATCTTTTCGCAAACGCCATCTTCGCCACCCGACAACCGGCATCTCGGTGTCGCGTGACCCTACGGCCGACAAGGTTAACGAGGAGTTAGCGGCGGTTGCATTAAGTATGTGCAGGGGCCTTGCTTCAACCCGGACGAGCATTTCGTCGTGCGGTCTCTCGTTCCCGATGCTGCCCAGGCTCGCGCGATCTGCGCCGGCGCACCCGAAGCGTCGAGCCAGCTTCAGCGCAACCCCTCATAGACCATGAAGCCGCGCGCGACGGCGAGCTTGCGCAATGCGCGCGGAACCAGTCTTTGCGGCTGATGTCCGACATAGCGCCACGATGTCAGTTCGAAATCCCCGAGTTGCCGGTGTTCGCTTTCGAACGGCGCCAACAGCCCGGTCAGGCTGAGCGGTGAATGCGCGCGGGCGTTGAACGGCAGCAGCAGCAGTTCCAGATGCGCCGGCCTGCCGTCTTCCGAGATGGCGGTGATGCCGGCGACCGCCGCCAGTTGTTCTTCGGCCACGACGGCGACGATCTCCTCGATCTCGCGGCGGCTCTCGGCTGCAAACAACGTGGAGAAACTGCGGTCCTTCAAATCGCAGCCGAGCAGGGCGCAGACGCGCGTTCCGGCGACGCGGAACGGATAGCCGGCAGCGCTGTCGTAGGACAGTACGAAGATGTCGCCGAGCAGTTCGCGCACGGCGCCGGGCTCGATCTCGCTGCGATCGGGTGCGCGGGCGTCGCCACGCTTCTCATCCCAGTATGCG
>JBAQER010000977.1:0-16862 GCA_049286845.1 Bradyrhizobium sp. | reverse complement strand
ACACAAGAGGGAGCTCATAGATGCTGTTTTTGATGAGGCCGTGGCCGAGGCAATAAAGGTCTCGCAATCTGATCAGCTGGTTCGGATCAAGACTTATCGAAACAAAAGGATTGCGCACCCCATTTATCGGACGCGCGAAGAAAAGAAAAAATCTGTAACGAGCATTCAACCCGAAGACATCGAATATGCCGTTGAGAATGCATTTCGGATAGTTGAGGTCTTGGAGAGCGCGTTGTCTCTCAGCTCATCAAATTTTGGGCAAATGAGGGTTCAAGCCAGCCGCACTCTTGAAGAGTTCTACGGCGGTTTGCGAATAAATGGGAATTGAACGAGCGCTCCGACGAGTGGTCGTCTATGCGCCGACGCCCGAACCGTAGCTTGAAGGTGGTAGCAGTTAGTGGTAGCAATGACGAAGCAGCCAAGCCGATTTATACTTGTTTTATAAGGGGTTCTGTTGCCGCTCTTCGTTTCCCCTAGGGAGCGCCGTGGCCTAGCTAACGCCGCCATCCGTTTCTGTCTCTTTTGAAAGCTTCACGACTGCCCCAAGGCTCTTCAATGAACCTTCGCCTGTCAGGCCCAGAAGAAGCACACTCGACGCACAGGTGCGTTCCAGGCATGGCCCTTAGCCGATCTTCTGACAGCTCTTGTTGGCATCCCGCGCACTCCACGCGATGTAGACTCTCTCGGTCTCCCATTTGGGTGTAGGCAATCATGCGACCCTTGCCCTTGCATCTGCACCGGTACGTCAGGTCAGAGGGCTTTCTCCGCGATTGCTCTTCAGTGAGCTCGAACTCTGCCGAGCGTGAGCACTCAATACATTCAACCGTTACTGAAATTCGCGCCGACATTTGTCTTCTAGCCACCTAGACTTCGAGACCTCGGACTAGTGTGCCCTAACTTGATAGCAAATGTCGCGAGCCTGTGGCTGACTACCGCAACAAATGGGTGCTTACGGAAGTGTCGCCGCTTGTGTAAATACAAAAGCCTGATACAAACGCAGCTCACTGGCGGACAAATTCGTTAGGTTTATCAATATCTAAGCTGGATAGCAGTGGTTCCCACCCAACTGTACCATCGAAATCAATAGGTTAGCTCGAAATCGTTGCATGGTGGAAATCGCTTAGCGGAGGCTATAGCGGAGATTGCAGCAATGCCTGCTTAACGATCTTCGATGCGCTCCTAGAATTGTCACAGATGACATAAGCGGCACTTGAGCTTCTTGGCTTCTTGCTGGCCGCCACATCAGGGGTGGCAAAGATGACCAGTGAAAATGATATCGAGTTGCTCCCGCTCAGCAGGTTCCCTGAATAGAAGATCGAGTGGCTCCTGTGGCCATTCATCCCGCTGGGCTTTGTGACAATGCTGACCGGCGAAAGCTCCGTCGGCAAATCTACCGTCATCACTGACATCATTGGCCGCCTTACTCGGGGCTAGCCCGTCCAAGGGATGCCGGATCGTGTCACCATGATGCTGTCGTCCGTCAGGCTCTTTGCCTTTTGAAACCTCGCTTCTTGATCAGGGCCGGGGCCGACAATGATACGCGCGATGGGTAGGCGCTCGTCGGTGCGACTAAACAGCGCGATGTGCTTACGTATGACCTTGCCATCAGCGCTTGCAGTCTTATGGGACTCGACTATCGGCTTTTCAACAAACGCCGAGAACTCTGCTTTGGTGCGATCCGAAAGATATTGCGTACCCGGTATCGCTACAATTCTTACTTCGTTCTCTTCGCGAAAACCTTGATGCTTGAACATTGTCGTGGCTGCTGCAAACGGTGCAAAGCCATCTTCGATCATGTCAGGCGTCTGATTGTCGTTCAAAACCTCGCCGACATACCGTTCGCATTGGCGCAATAGGGCGCCAAATTTTTCTTCGATATCGAAGTCTTCGACCGCATATATCGCCTCGTCCATATTCAAGTGAACAAAATAGGCTTTGTCAAAATCTATCCAGAGCATCTTTGACAAAGCCGCTGTGTCAAAAACTAGACAATAACCCTCCTTGCCGTAGTCTCTCCATTGACTCAGGAGTCCGTGGTTCTTCTCGTAATTTTTCGAATGGGTTGTGAAAGACGTAACGTAAGGAGCGCCAAATTGCAGCTTGGTGTGGTGGCCGTACGTTACTTTGTAGAGAGCGCTTACTAGGCTCTCAGCTAAACCTGCAGCGACAACCTCGCGCCCTCCATGACCGAATACGCGAGCGCTAAATGTCATGCTGCGTTTCTGTCGCTCTTCGAGGTTCGCAGCAAATCGAAGCGCCAAGGCGGCTTGTAATGGTTTTCTTAGCAACTGCACTTCGGTGGTGTCGTTCAGGTTCTTGAAGTGTGTTGCCCATAGGGTCTGGCTGGCCATGATGCCTAGAAAGCCAGGTTCCTTTGTGTAATGAAAAAGCTCAGGGTGCTTATCAGGCAATGCTCGACTGGCAATTGTCGTTGCGGAAGCGCCAGAGTTTTTAGTCATCCTAGGCCTCAATAGCGCTTGTACACGCTGTTGATTAGCGTCTCGATGTGATTGCCAACCCCCACCTCGGTAAAGGTATGCGAGTTCGGGTGTCCGGCCGTGTTGCGGCGATCTAGGCAGCCAGTCAACTCTTTGTTCTCACCCTTCGAGATGGCGCCTATATGCTCAAGGATATTCAGAAACTCTGCCTCTTTCACTAAGCTAGCCAAATCGTCGATATCGGCGGCGTTCTTGCTTTTTGGAAAACGTCGATGCACCTCCGCATTGAACGCCGCCAATTTTTCCCGCACCACATAGGCGTAAAGCAGATACAGGGCGCCAGCCCAACTCAGCACGATCGCTGCGCGATATGATTTGTTGCGGACGCAAATGATGGCTTCTTCGACGAACCGGGCTTTATCGGGATCGTGGAGGTCTAGAACATATTTTTCCAATGTCTGCGTGACAGGCGTCAAGACGCCGACCTTTGACAGCAGACTTCGGTTTTCTAAAGAAGCGCGACCGGGACCGGTCAGCGTCCAGCCTATCGGAAGTAAGAGAGCATGAGCTGTCTTCGACAAAAAAGAGGCTGGAGCAGAATTTGCGCCATCCCTCCAGCCATTCTCTTTCGCAATTAGTTTAATCTCGGCGTTCTGCACCGGCCCATCGTGGTGTGCGACGATGAGCAAATACTTATCTGTCTTTGAGATGTCTCTGTGCGCTAGTGCATCGCGAAGTTCGGTCACGGATCAAATTTTTGTTTGAAGTTGATCTTGCGCAGTTTGGGTGAGGGCGAAATGCCCGGCCTTCGGTTCATTTATTTCAGATGATGAAAGCAACGTGTCAATTATTTTGCCAAGATTGTTGTTGAAGGAAGGCTTATAAAACTTTGGGGCGGCCTTCATCT
Source organism: Bradyrhizobium sp. (assembly GCA_049286845.1). Taxonomy (GTDB): domain Bacteria; phylum Pseudomonadota; class Alphaproteobacteria; order Rhizobiales; family Xanthobacteraceae; genus Bradyrhizobium. The sequence continues at coordinate 13,517 of JBAQER010000977.1, read as the reverse complement.
CATTATGAATTTTTGCGCGCGGAGCCGGTTCGATTTTATCGCTGAGTTGAAGTTTAGCGAGAGCGACCTTGAAAAGGTCTGAGCCGGATTTCGGCTGAACTTTCGCTGCGAGAGCAGCAGTCGTAAATGTCTTACCTTCGTCTAAAACGATCGGTGGGTCGGCCTCTCCTTCATCGTTATCATTACCGCTGATACCCAGCGCTGCAATGATAGCCGCAATAAGATCAGGCAAATCGTTTTTTAGATAGTCGACTTCACCCTCCCATTCGATTTCGATGCCCTTTGCCTTGATCCGCAATTTTGCAGTCATTATCGCCCCCAGATTTTCTATGCGCCCAACACAACTCGGAGTGTTCCCTTTGTAAAGGGGGCTTTTGCACTATCCCCACGCTCGCAGACGTGGCCGGGCTCCGATTGAGCCTCATTTGCTCCAATCGGGCCAGCAGCCATCTTCCTCATGCCGACCGGTCCGGACCGTGCAGGTCTGATCTAAAAGCCGCTGGCCGACATCCTTCCGGACGGCATGCGGCCCATAATATTTGACCGCATCGGCCTTCTGAATTTCGACAATGCGGAAGCAGCGCATGCATTCGACTCGGAGCACATGACGCGGGATTTCCGAAAGGCAGCATTGCTGGACCGGCAGCGGCGGCCTTCCGGCGGCGCGGATCGGCCAAGACCGCGTCCCATAGCTCATCGGGCAGGGGACCATCGGGGCTAGATTCCGGCTGCTCACGATCCGGCCGACGAGCAGCCTCCCGCGCCAGCTTCTCCATCTGCCTAGGGGAAGGCATTCGCCAGCTTGCGGGTCGCTCATTCGCCATGAGCGATTGGAGCAAAAAGGGAACGATTAGTCCGGCCGCTAGGGATTGTGGTACATTTTAAAAATCAAAGCGAAAGAGGCCGCCAACTTGAGGCGGCCTCCTTCAGCCTAACCGTTTAATAGCATTCGCAGTAGCCATTTCCGTCGCACCGCGAGCCCTTGCTGCAACATTGGTATCTGCAAGCTGATGGGCTATCGCACCTCGTGTAGTCGTCCCAGCAAGCTATTTGAACACCTGGCCGCGGGGTAAATTTCTTCTGAGCATCAGGCTTGGTAGTCAGTGCGGCCATTCGGGCCGTAAAAGTGTTGTTTTGATCTGTTGCGCCAGCAAGCGTGGGAAAAAGTAGGGACAAAGCGATAAAAAAGAACAGAATGCGCCTCATAGCTAACCCCCTAAGGTTGTAAAACCTTAATATTTCACTACGTCTCGCGGAGTTTGGCAAACGGTTTCCGAGCAAGCCCGATCCATTTAGCCAAACAGGCCACCCCTGGATGGGCAGCGGCGCGAACGAGGCGCTGAACGGCCTACTGGCGAGCGCTAGCTAGCCGTCGCCGGATCAGTCCATAAGCTCCAAGGTAGCCAGCAATTCGTGGTCCGCCTCGTCATCGAAATTGAAGCCCTCGTAGGAGACGAGCACTTCGCTCCGATCTCCGCACTTGCGGACGAGCTTGTTCTCGCGTCGGCCCGAGGTGTCATCGCGGTATCGGATGAAATTCCGGCCGGGGCTCGGATGATCCAAAACCAGTTTTTCAATGAAGTCCCGACGGCTGATCTGGAATTGAAGTCGTGATGTACGGGCTACCACGTGGGCGTGGCCGACTCGCCCGATGCGATCCCAGCCTCGATCCATGCAAAGACCGTGATCTCGGAACCGGATGCGAAAGCGCTCTCCGGCTCTTGACGCGCTCGCTTCATAAAGCCGCCGATGCCGGGAACTCGATTGAAGCCGATAGTGCCTCGGCGAAGTGGCTGGTCTATTACGGCGCCTGGCGGGTGGATCAGGGCACGATCGACGCCGCGACCGCCTCGAAGGTCAAGCTCGTGGCCAGCGAAATGGCGGTGCGCGTGACCGAGCAGGCGATCCGCATTCATGGCGGCGCCGGCATCATGCGCGAATATCCGGTCGGCCGGTTCCATCGCGACGCGCTGGTCTATGTCATCGGCGAGGGCACCTCCGAGATTCAGCGCAACATCATCTCGCGTTCGCTGAGTTCGTCGTCGTCGTGATTCTTGGGGCGGTTGATCTCTGCTGCAAACGGGCGGTCGCGGGAAAATAGATCTGTCTTTTCAATGATCCCTCGAGTCGGCTCGACCGGTATCAGGCAGGCCACGCGCGAAGCGAGATGGCGTTTTCCACGCTGGGCTGGATATTCGTCCGACCTTTGCTTGCCAATCCCCCAGCGTTCACTCACAATTCGCCAGGTCACTGCTTCGGGGGGATATTCATGTCTGCACTCCGGTTCACGAAGTTCCAGCTTGGTTTGATGCTCGCCACGGTGTTGTCGGTTTCGATGTGGCCGGCCGCGGGCAGGGCCTATACGCCCGAGCAGCAGGAAGCCTGCACCGGCGACGCGATGCGCCTGTGCGGCGCCTTCGTTCCGGACGTGGACCGCATCACCGTCTGCATGATCCAGAACAAGTCGCAGCTCTCGCCCGGCTGCCGGGCGCATTTCCGGCCCGAGCCGTCGTCCGACGTGACATCTCTCAACGCAGGCAAGCCGCTCAGCATCAAGCCGGCAACTCAGCGAAAGCCGGTCAGTCGGAGGGATTGAAGCCCGCTGTCCCCTGATTTCGGGGGCGCGGCCATTATTCCCCTCTGTTCCTTCCCTTGCGGCGCGACAGACTGACACCTTGCGGCGGGGCGGCCGATCCACATCTTTCTTGGATGAGGAGAGATGCAGTGAACGATCATCATAAAAGGGAACTGGACCGGCACTTTGCCTGGTTGGAAGGCAAACTGCCGCGGCGACCCGCTCAATTCGTCGTTTGGCTGCGCAAGCCATCGTCGCGATTGGTCCGGATTCCGGTGGCCGGTCTGCTGGTCGTCGGCGGAACTCTGAGCTTCTTGCCGGTGCTCGGACTGTGGATGCTGCCGCTCGGACTCGTTTTGTTCGCGCAGGACGTGCCGGTGCTGCAAAAGCCGACCGCCAGGACACTCGGCTGGGTTGAGCGCAAGTGGATCGAGCGTCAGCGCGCAAGAACCCCGCAATGACTCTTTTTCAGGCGCGCCACGATTCAATCTTTTGACTCTGTTGCAGTGCAGGTGTGACTCAAAAGCCCACTCCGCTGATTAATCAGGGGCTTCTCCACGCTTGCCGGTAAATTTTTCTTTCGCGAATCAGCGCGCTGATTCATTTTCGCCTCCTGGGGTCAATCTGGAGGCCAAGGTATGAACGTCATTGTTTTCGCATCGCGTAAAGGTGGCTCGGGAAAAAGTACCCTGGCCGCCCATCTCGCGGCGCATGTCCATAAGGCAACGAAGCCCTGCTTGCTCGTCGATGCCGATCCGCAGGGGTCGTTGACCCTGTGGCACAAGCTGCGCGGCACCAACGAACCGCCGATCAAGACCGCCGTCAATTCCGTCAGCGGGATCGTGGCCGCCGCCAAGCGCGACGGTTTCGAATGGGTCTTCATCGACACGCCGCCGAACCTGTCGGCCGTCGTCGACGATGCCATCAAGAACGCCACCATGGTGATCATTCCGGCGCGTCCGGGGGTTTTCGACGTCAACGCCGTGCAGGAAACGATTCAGACCTGCCGTGCCGCGCGCAAACCCTATGCGGTCGTGATCAACGGCGCACCTGCGCGCCGCGACGACGCGGAAAGCCCGATCGTCACCATCGCGCGGGAAGCTCTCGCCAAGTTCCGCGCACCGGTGTGGGGCGGTCAGATCACCAACCGCGCCGATCTCCTGATGGCGCTCAGCCATGGCGAAGGCGCGCGGGAGTATTATGCCGAAGGCCGTGCGGCGGCGGAAATCGGCCGGCTCTGGGCTGCGATCGAACGCTCGGTGAAGGCGATCCGCGGCAACGCGTCCGCGACCGGCGCGATGCACAGGCAGGCGGCATAGTTCTGCCGCTCTGCAAGGCCCGTAAAGAACGCGCGGTCTCCGCGCGTTTTTCTTTTGGTGTGCCGCTTCCGATGGTCGGAAGGGTGACGGCGGTGCTCAGGCCACCATCAGCATGTAGAAGATGATCACCGGCGACAGGGTCAGGATCACCGACCAGACGCCGAGCGCCCAGAGAATGTCCTCGGTTGTAAAGCCCTGCGCTTCAGGAAATGTATTGTCTTGAGTGTTCACGACGCCCCCGCGTTTTTGATTTTCTTGTGGGGATGACGCTATCAGCCGAATTTTAAAAAGCCGGTCGCGATTTCGCTCGCATTTGAACACAGGTGCTACCGCCGGTTAACGACGATGCGCACCCTGCCGTGCTCATTTCAGCTCATCAGCAGGCGATAGGCCAGCACCGGCGTCAGGCCGAGGACGGCCGCCCACAGGCCGAACGACGACACCAGCAGAACGTCCTGCATTCTCTGGACCCGCTCGCAAATCGGATATTTGGCGTTGGCGATGGTTTGAGTGGTCATTGGTCTCCCCCATATTGTTGTTATGTGGATTCAATAAGCCTCAAATTCTAACAACGCCGTCGCGGTATCGTTCGGAGTCGAGTATTCGAATTCACCGCGCATTAACCGGCCGGACGCGATCCGTCTGCGGTACGGCGGTTGAGGATCCCTCCCCACGAGAGGGAGGAATCAGGCGCCGCGCGTTTGATAGGCCGCTTGCGGCGATGCCTCCCGCCTTCGCTCCATCTCCGCATCAAGCTGCGCCGCCAGTTCGGCGCCGACTTCGACCATCGGCAGGCGGACCTCGGCGCGCTCGATCAGGCCCGTCCGCGACAGCCAGTACTTCGCCGGCGCCGGGCTCGGCTCGGCGAACAACAGGCGGGTGAGTTCGGCAACGCTTTGCCAGCGCGCCGAAGCGGCGTCGCGGTTGCCCTCCCTCAACAGCGTGCGCACCGAAGCGAACGTCTCGGTCTCGATGTGCGCCGACAGCAGGATGGCGCCGTCGGCGCCGTCGCCGAGTGCCTCGTAATATTGCGCGTCCTCGCCGGTCAGAACGCGAAAGCCCGCCGGCCGCCGGCGCAACAGGTCGATGGACTGCGCGCGGTCGGCGCAGCAATCCTTCAGGCCGACGATGTTCGGATGTCGCGCGAGCTCCAGCAGCGTCTCGTTCGTCAGGTTGACCGCGGTCCGGTAGGGAATGTTGTAGAGCACGACCGGCCACGAGGCATGATCGGCCAGCGCGCTGAAATGTTGCCGGAGGCCGCGCTGCGATGGCCGCAGGTAATAGGGACTTGCGATCAGGTAACCGTCGATCGGCCAGGCGGCGGTCTCGTCGAGCGTATCGAGCATCTTGCGCGTGCTGGCGCCCGACAGCCCGAGACAGATCGGCAGGTAGCGTCCCCTTTCGCTGATCTCGGCGCGCACGAGAGCGACGACCCGCTCCAGTTCGGCGATGTCGAGCGTCATGCCTTCGCCCGACGTCGCCGCGAGGATCAGTCCGTCGACCGGTCCATCGGCATAGTGTCGTACCAGCCGGCGCAATGAGGTTTCGTCGAGCTCGCCGTCGCGGAACGGCGTGACCAGCGGCAGCCAGAGGCCCTGCAATTGCGATCGAAGGTCAGTCATTGGCCCATCTCCTTGGGGGTAAGCCGGAGACGGGACATTAAAAAACCCCGTCCGAACGGCGGGGTTTTGAGGATCGGCAGTGAGCGAGAAGCCTATCGCGCGCGTCGATCTCCAGTCCCCGGAAGGGGACCTTTTTTCGACAGCGCCAGCGTGCACGGAATCGTGATCATGTATGAATGATGATCGGCGACAGTAAAACTGTCAACGGTTCGCGAAGCTGCAAGCGTGTCGCAACAATGTCGTCTTGCAAAAAAAAGCCGGGCTCGAAAGAGCCCGGCTTAAGGTATTGGCCACGTGAGGCCGACACAATCACCTTCCAAGAGGGATTACCTGAGTGTTCGCGCCACTGGAGGAGGGGGACAAATGCGCAGCGCGAAACCTCAGCGTGAAAACATTATGATCCCCGTTGATGCCTTGCAGCAACCGTCCAAGTCGCATGTCAGTCATGCGGAGTCCGGGGGTTATGGAAAACCAGAGCCTTTTCGGCTTTGATTGAAGCGGGGCAGGCTTTCACTCGAAAACACCATCGCAGATCACGACGGCCAGCGCTGCGCCTTGCTCACCACGAAGTCGCGGAACACCTGCACCCGCGCCACCGTCTTCAGCTCTTCGGGATAGACGAAATAGGTGTCGAGCTGGATCGAATCCGACTCGCCGAACAGCTGCACCAGGCGGTTGTTTTCCTCGACCAGATAATCCGGCAAGGCTGCGATGCCGAGGCCCTGTTGGCACGCACGCACCAGGCCGAGGATGTTGTTGACCTTGAAATAGGCCTCGCGCGGACCGGAGCCGTTGCGGCCGGCCTCGATCAGCCAGTTGCGGTTCTGCAGATGCGGTGCGACCTGTCCGTCGGCGAGCGTGATGATGCGGTGCGCATCGAGTTCGTCGAGCGTGCGCGGCGTGCCGAAGCGCTTGATGTATTCCGGCGAGCAATAGGCGTGGAAGCCCATCGCGAACAGCTTGCGCTGGATCAGGTCCGGCTGCGTCGGCTTGCGGGTGCGGATCGCGACATCGGCCTCGCGCATCGACAGGTCGAGTTCCTCGTCGGTGACGATCAGCGAAATCCGGATCTCCGGATAGAGCGCTGTGAATTCGCCGAGCCGCGGGATCAGCCAGTTGATGCCGACGCCCGGGGTGGTGGTGATCTTGAGATCGCCGCTCGGCCGCTCGCGGCTGTCGGTGAGCTTGGCGCGCGCCGCCTGCAGCTGCATGAACACGTCATGCGCGGTGCGGAACAGCAGGTCGCCCTGCTCGGTCAGGATCAGGCCGCGCGCATGGCGGTGGAACAGCGACACCGAGAGCTCCTGCTCCAGCGCGCTGACCTGGCGTGACACGGCCGATTGCGACAGGCCGAGCTGCTCGCCGGCATGCGTGAAGCTGCCCGCTTCCGCCGCCGCGTGAAACACCTTCAGCTTGTCCCAATCCATATCGGTAAATCCGTCGCGGGTTCGTGCCATGATTATTCAGCCGCCGCGCGTTCGCTGGCGCGCAGTGCGAGGAAACGTTCGGCCTCGAGCGCCGCCATGCAGCCGAGGCCGGCGGCGGTGACCGCCTGCCGGTAGGTTTCGTCGGCGACGTCGCCGGCGGCAAACAGGCCGGGCACCGAGGTCGCGGTCGAGTTCGGCGCCACCTCGACATAGCCGGACGGTTTCAGCTTGATCTGGCCGAGCACGAGGTCGGTCGCGGGCGCATGTCCGATCGCGATGAAGACGCCGTCGGCCGGCACTTCCGTCAGCGTGCCGGTCTTGACGTTCTTCAAGCGGACATGGGTGACCTTGCCGGGATTTTCGGTGCCGCAGATCTCGTCGATGGCATTATCCCATATCACCTTGATCTTGGGATGCTTGAACAGGCGATCCTGCAGGATGCGTTCGGCGCGGAAATGGTCGCGGCGATGCACGATCGTCACTTGCGACGCGAAATTGGTGAGGAACAGCGCTTCCTCGACCGCGGTGTTGCCGCCGCCGACCACGACGACTTCCTTGCCGCGATAGAAAAATCCGTCGCAGGTCGCGCAAGCCGAGACGCCAAAGCCCTTGAACTTCTCTTCCGACGGCATGCCGAGCCAGCGCGCCTGAGCGCCGGTGGCGAGGATGACCGTTTCCGCCAGATAGACGTCGCCGCTGTCGCAGGTCAGCCGGAACGGCCGCCGCGCCAGCTCGAGCTTGGTGACGAGATCGGTGACGATCCTGGTGCCGACATGGGTGGCCTGCTTTTCCATCTGCTCCATCAGCCAGGGGCCCTGGATGACATCGGCAAAGCCCGGATAGTTCTCGACGTCGGTGGTGATGGTGAGCTGGCCGCCCGGCTGGATGCCCTGGATCAGCACCGGTTCAAGCATCGCGCGCGCGGCATAGATCGCGGCGGTGTAGCCGGCCGGGCCGGAACCGATGATGACGACCTTGGCATGGATAGGGGCAGGCATAGGGGCAGGCATAGGGCAGGTCCCTCTCTTAAGGGAATTTGGTCAGCTTTTCGCGGAATGCGCGCGGAAAGGCATCGCCGCGGCGCCGAAAGTGTCGAATCCAAGATAGGGCATCTGCCAAGCTATGCAAGAATTGCATTCCATATCAGCGAATTTTCCCCGCGAAGGCGGAAAAGTTTCGCACCGCACGCGCAATAAAATTGCGCAAACTCCGTGAGCTGCGCTAAGAGTGTGACCGGTATTTTCCCCGCCAGCACCGTCAGCCAGGACCTGGACCCGCGTGTCGAAGAATCTTGACGAAATCGACCTCAAAATCCTCGCCGAAATCCAGGCCGACGGCCGAATCACCAATGTCGAATTGGCCAAGCGCGTCGGCATCTCGCCGCCGCCTTGCCTGCGCCGGGTCCGGACGCTCGAGGAAGCCGGCTATATCCAGGGCTATCGCGGCTTGCTGGATCCGCGCCGGCTCGGTTTCGACGTCACGGTGTTCGCGTCCGTGCACCTGTCCAGCCAGGCCGACGCCGATCTGCGCGCCTTCGAGGATTTCGTGCGCGCCGAGCCGCTGGTGCGGGAATGCTGGATGCTGTCGGGCGAGGTCGATTTCATCCTGAAATGCGTGGCGCCCGACATGGCGACGTTCCAGGATTTCGTCACCCATCTGACGGCCGCACCCCATGTGCGCAACGTCCGGACGTCGCTGGTGCTGCACAACTCGAAATACGAGGCCGCGGTGCCGCTGGAACTGAAAGTGCCGGGGTGAAGCTACGTGTCATTCCGGGGCAGCCCACAGGGCTGAACCCGGAATCTCGAGATTCCGGGTCTGCGCCAGCAGGCGCATCCCGGAATGACCGTGTAGCGTTGGGCGATGCTTGCTATCAGCTCTTCTTGCGCATCATCGCATCGAGGCTGTACGGCCCGCCGCCGGCGGTCGACAGATAAAGACACGCGAAACAGGACAGGATCGCCAGGGTGCCGCCATTGAGGAGCGGATGCCATATCGGCGCACCGATGCCGTTCTTGAACATGTGACCTATGAAATAAGCAAACGCCATTAGGCCCGATAGAATGAAGGCTGCCGGACGCGTGAACAGCCCGAGCATGAGCAATGTGCCGCCGACCAGTTCGAAAGCGCCAGCAGCTGCGAACGAGGCTGGAAGATTCGCAAAATACGGCAGCACCGGAATTTTGAGGAATTTGGCAATGGCATACTGAAACAGCAGCAGACCGGTAATGAAACGAAGCAAGCTCAGCACTGTCGGCTGCCATTTCGCCAGAAGCTTCTCGAATGTGTCCATATTTGTGTCCCCCAAAGTTAATGCGTCCAATTCGTAACGTGTCGCAGGCCGGATGGAAAGCATGTCGCCATCATTGAATTTGGCGTCCTTCGCAAAGCAGCATCGGAATAATACTGTCGGTGCAGTGTTGCTGCGTTGCGTCGCGCGGCATCACGCGATTGTCATGGGACGGCCGGCCTGCCGACCGGACAATGAAAAAGGCCGGGAAACATCCCGGCCCTTTTCATGCAGAAATTTGAAAGTGCGTTGACCGCGTTTCTAGCGCCACTCGACCTTGGTGATCTCGTAGGCCTTGGCGCCGCCGGGCGCCATCACTTCCACGGACGCGCCCTTCTTCTTGCCGATCAGCGCACGCGCCAGGGGCGAGGTGATGGAGATGCGGCCCTTCTTGGCATCGGCCTCCGGCTCGCCAACGATCTGCCACACCGCCTTCTTCTCGGTGTCCTCGTCGACCAAAGTGACGGTGGCGCCGAACTTGACGGTGTCGCCGGAGAGCTTGGAGATGTCGATGATGTCGGCGCGCGCCAGCTTGTCCTCCAGCTCGGCGATGCGGCCTTCGTTGTGGGACTGCTCTTCCTTGGCGGCGTGATATTCCGCGTTCTCCGAAAGGTCGCCATGCGAACGCGCCTCGGCGATGTGCTCGATGATGCGCGGACGCTCCACCGACTGGCGCTGCTTCAACTCGACCTCGAGGGCGGCATAGCCGCCCGCGGTCATCGGAACCTTTTCCATCGTTCTTCGTCCTTCAACTTCATGCGGACCAATCCGCGGCACGCACAAACGCCGAAACAGAACACCTTCACGACTGGCGGGTTCCAGTCATGCCTGGCTTCATTGCCGATCCGTTGCCGGGCGAAGCTGCCCGGCGCAAGGATCAGGTTTCGGAAAAATAACTCTGCAGCGTGCGGACCTCAAGGTCCCCGCCCAGATAGGCGCGGATGCCCTGCGCGGCCGCCACGGCGCCCGAAAGAGTGGTGTAATATGGCACTTTATGCAAGAGGGCAGCACGCCGCAATGAGCGGCTGTCAGCCAGTGCCTGCGGACCTTCGGTGGTATTGAAGACCAGCTGGATGTCGCCGTTCATGATGGCATCGACGATATGCGGCCGTCCTTCCAGCACCTTGTTCACCTTTTCGGTCGGTACCCCGAAATCGGCAAGGAAGCGCTGGGTGCCCGAAGTGGCCATCACCTTGAAGCCGGCCTCGGACAACAGCCGCACCGCCCCGGCGATCCTGACCTTGTCGATGTCGCGGACCGAGACGAACACGGTGCCCTTGCGCGGCACCCTCGTGCCGCCGCCGAGCTGGCTCTTGGCGAACGCCAATTCGAACGAGCGGTCGATGCCCATCACCTCGCCGGTCGATCGCATCTCCGGACCGAGCACGGTATCGACGCCGGGGAAGCGGGCGAACGGGAATACCGACTCCTTGACGCCGACATGGCCGAGCTTGCGCTTCTTCAAGTTGAAGTCTGCGAGCTTCTCTCCGGCCATGATCCGCGCGGCGATCTTCGCCACCGGCATGCCCATCACCTTGGCGACGAACGGCACCGTGCGCGACGCCCGCGGGTTGACCTCGAGCACGTAGATGTCGCCGTCCTTGATGGCGTATTGCACGTTCATCAGCCCGACCACGTCGAGGCCGAGCGCGAGTTCCCGGGTCTGCCGCTCCAGCTCGCTGATCATCTGGGCGTCGAGCGAATGCGGCGGCAGCGAGCAGGCGGAGTCGCCGGAGTGAATGCCGGCTTCCTCGATATGCTCCATGATGCCGACGATGAAGGTGTCCTTGCCGTCGCACAGGCAGTCGACGTCGATCTCGATGGCGTCGGACAGATAGCGGTCGAACAGCAGCGGGTTGGTGCCGAGCACGGTGTTGATCTGGCCGGTCTTGTCGTTGGGATAGCGCGCCTTGACGTCGCCGGGCACCAGCTCCGGCAGGGTGCCGAGCAGATAATCGCCGAGCTGGCTTTCCTCGCGAATGATCTGCATCGCGCGGCCGCCGAGCACGTAGGACGGACGCACCACCAGCGGCAGGCCGAGATCGGCGGCCACCAGCCGCGCCTGCTCGACCGAATAGGCGATGCCGTTCTTCGGCTGCTTCAAGCGAAGCTTGTCGAGCACGCGCTTGAAGCGGTCGCGGTCTTCGGCGAGGTCGATGGCGTCGGGCGAGGTGCCGAGGATCGGTACATTGGCGGCTTCCAGCGCGCGGGCGAGTTTCAACGGGGTCTGGCCGCCGAACTGAACGATGACGCCGTGCAGGGTGCCGTTCTTGCGTTCGGTCGCGATGATCTCCAGCACGTCTTCCGCGGTCAGCGGCTCGAAATACAGCCGGTCCGCGGTGTCGTAGTCGGTCGACACCGTTTCCGGATTGCAGTTGATCATGATGGTCTCGAAGCCCACGTCATGCAGCGCGAAACAGGCATGACAGCAGCAATAGTCGAACTCGATGCCCTGGCCGATCCGGTTCGGTCCGCCGCCGAGAATGATGACCTTCTTCGCGCCCGACGGCGCGCTCTCGTCGGCGAGCGCGCCTGCGAACGGCGCTTCATAGGTCGAATACATGTAGGCGGTGGGCGAAGCGAACTCCGCCGCGCAGGTGTCGATGCGCTTGAATACCGGGCGTACCCCGAGCGCCTGGCGCTGCGCCGTGACCTCGGCCTCGGTGGTTTCGGAAAGCACCGCAAGCCGCGCATCCGAAAAGCCCATCGCCTTCAGGGTCCGCAGGCCGAACGCATGGGCGGGCAGGCCGCTCCGCTTGATCTTTGATTCCATCTCGACGATGCCGCGCATTTCCGCGAGAAACCACGGATCGATCTTGCAGGAGGTGAAGATCTCCTCGTCCGACCAGCCGAGCCGCATCGCCTGCGCCACCTGCAGGATCCGGTTCGGCGTCGGCGTGCCGAGCGCGGCGCGAATCGCGTTCTTGTCGTCACTGCGGCCGAGACCCTCGATCTCGATTTCGTCGAGCCCGGTCAATCCGGTCTCGAGGCCGCGCAGCGCCTTCTGCAGGCTTTCCTGGAAGGTGCGGCCGATCGCCATCACTTCGCCGACCGACTTCATCGAGGTGGTCAGGGTGTGGGAGGCGCCCGGAAATTTCTCGAACGCGAAGCGCGGAATCTTGGTGACGACGTAGTCGATGGTCGGCTCGAATGAGGCCGGCGTGGCGCCGCCGGTGATGTCGTTGGCGATCTCGTCCAGCGTGTAGCCGACCGCGAGCTTGGCCGCGACTTTTGCAATTGGAAAACCTGTGGCCTTCGAGGCCAGCGCCGAGGAGCGCGACACCCGCGGATTCATCTCGATCACGACCATGCGGCCGTCGGCCGGATTGACGCCGAACTGCACGTTGGAGCCGCCGGTCTCGACCCCGATCTCGCGCAGCACCGCCAGCGAGGCGTCGCGCATGATCTGGTATGCCTTGTCGGTCAAGGTCAGCGCCGGCGCCACCGTGATGGAATCGCCGGTGTGCACGCCCATCGGATCGAGGTTCTCGATCGAGCAGATGATGATGCAATTGTCCTTCTTGTCGCGCACCACCTCCATCTCGAACTCTTTCCAGCCGAGTACGCTTTCCTCGATCAGGACCTCGTCGGTGGGGGAAGCGTCGATGCCGCGTTCGACGATCTCGATGAACTCGGCCTTGGTGTAGGCGATGCCGCCGCCGGTGCCGCCCATGGTGAAGGAGGGGCGGATGATGGCGGGCAGGCCGATATCGTCGAGCGCGCGCAGCGCGTCGGGCAGGCTCTTGGTCTGGGTCGAGCGCGGCGTCTCCAGCCCGATCCTGGTCATGGCCTCGCGGAAACGGCCGCGGTCTTCGGCCTTGTCGATGGCGTCCGCGGTGGCGCCGATCATCTCGACGTCAAATTTCGCCAGCGTGCCCTGCTTGCGCAGGCTCAGTGCGCAGTTCAGCGCGGTCTGGCCGCCCATGGTGGGCAACAGCGCAAAGCCGCCGGGAATGACGTAGCGTTCCTTCTCGATGATCTTGGCGACGATTTCCGGCGTGATCGGCTCGATATAGGTGGCGTCGGCCAGTTCCGGATCGGTCATGATGGTGGCCGGATTGGAATTGACGAGGACGATGCGGTAGCCCTCGTCCTTCAGCGTCTTGACCGCCTGGGTGCCGGAATAGTCGAATTCGCAGGCCTGGCCGATCACGATAGGACCGGCGCCGATGATCAGGATGGTGGAGATGTCGGTTCTTTTGGGCATCAAGTCTCGCGAACTGGGATTTGGGCACAAAAAAAGGGCGCGCCTGCCGCGCGTCCCTTGAGCCTTAGCGCGTATTC
>JBAQER010000976.1:0-3615 GCA_049286845.1 Bradyrhizobium sp. | reverse complement strand
ACACCATGCTGTGCAAGACGAGGACGCTGGTGACGTCGCTGTTCAAGAATTCGGTGTTCGGCATCGTCGCGCTGATCATCGCCGCACTTCACGTCATCCGGCCGTCGATCGTGCTGCTGACCGGCGGGCTGGTCGCCGCCGGGTTCGGGATCGTGCTCTACAACATCAGCCTGTCGGGGCTGGCGATCGGCCTGCTCATTTTGGGCTTTGCACGCCCCGCGCCCGCCACAGCGTGATCGCCAGCAGGAAATACATCGCGCAGGTCCACAGCGACTGCCAGTTGTCCCTGCCCTCATTGAACCCGGTGTAGAGCGCGGACGCCGCCAGCAGGCCGGCGAATACGGCCTCCGCGATCGGGCGCACGCCCTCCTGCGGGCGGTTCAGCGCCATCAGCGTCCAGAACGGCACCACCGCCATGGTCAGTGCCGCATAGGGAAAATCCTTGTAGCGCGGGTCGAACACGAAGCCGAGCGCGGTCTCGGCGCCGATCAGAGTGGTGATCGCCAGCACCACGGCGAGCAGCATGCCCAGCAACGGGCGGGGATTGTCGTCGCGCGGTCCGAGCAGTTCCAGGAAGGTCGGCAGCGAACGCCCCGACATCAAGGCGTTGGTCGCGAGCAAGGGCGCGGCGATGCCGGCCGCCAGCAGCGCACCCCATTTGAGCCAGCCGCCGATACCGTAGCTTTCGTAAACCATCTTGTCCGCGGCGATCCCGAGCAGGATGCCGGCCGAGGTGGCGGATATGGCGACCGCGACCCAGGCAGCCGGCCGGGGTGTCCAGGGCCGGCGGCGCAGCGTCAGCCACGCTGCGCCGAACACGACAACGGCCAGCGCCATCCCGCCTCCCATCTGCAGCTTCCAGAACGGATAGTTGCTGATGGCTTCGCCCGGCGGGTACTTGACGGCGCGTCTGACCGAATCGATCAGGCCCCAGTAGCCGCCGACGGTGCCCTCGAGCTGGCGCTTCCACGGCTGGTCATAAGCCTCGATCAGATTGACGCGGAAGTTTTCCCGTTTCGCCAGCGCCAGGATCTCCGACACCACGCGCGCCTGGTTGGCGCGCGACGGCAGCGCTGCCTCGCGCATCCGCCCCGCGCTCGGCCAGCCGGTCTCGCCGATCAGGATTTCCTTGCCGGGAAACGCCACCGCCATCCGCTTGCGAATGGAGTCGACGTGGATCGCGGCATATTTGGCGCGGATCGGGAAGTCTTCCCAGTAAGGCAGGATGTGAATGGTGACGAAGTCGACGGCGTCATAGACTTCGCGGTTGCGCAGCCAGTATTCCCAGACGTCGGCGTAAGTGACGGGAACGGCGACCTGCGCCTTGACCGAGCGGATGGTGGCGACGAGGTCGGAGGTGGTCATCTCGCCGCGCAGCAGCACCTCGTTGCCGACCACGACCGAGGTGATGACGCCCGGATATTCCCTGGTCAGGCCGACCACGGTCGCAATCTGCGCCAGGTTTTTCAGACGATTGCTGCCGAGCCAGATCCCCTGAATGACCTTCAGCCCGACCTTGGCGGCGAGCGCCGGTACCTGGTCGAGGCCGTTTTCGATCGAATAGGTGCGCACGCAGTCGGAAATCCTTGCGAGCTGCGCCAGGTCCTCGGCGATCTGTTCCGGTCCGATATGCGTGGTCGGCACCAGCGGCGTTTGGTCGCCGCGGAACGGTGCGTAGGACACGCACAACAACTTGGCGTTGGGATCGATCGGCGCGCGCGCCAGATTGATAGGCGTGGCCAACCACCACCAGGTGGCGGCGATCGCACTCAGGGTTATCAGGAGAAGCGCCAGTGGCGTACGAAGAGAAATCGGTTCCATCCTCCGGGCCGGGATCGTCGATTAGCTTGTCATCGGCCGTCTGCCAAGAGCAGGATAGCAGCAGGATAGCCGCAATTCGGGGCCCACCCATGCGGGCGGCTTAAAACGGCGCGATAAAGTTGTGAGTTTGCTGGACAAAATCTGAAATGTCCGTCATGGGAATCTGGCAGGGTCGCCGCCGCATTGGGGACCCATTTAGGCGGCATCACACCAGCCCGTCCGGACCGAGCGCGGACGGGCAACACATCGGGGAATCTATGCGTCGACGGGTGCTTCAGAGTAGAAATGCGGTTTTGCGCCACCTCGCCATTCCCGGGCTCGCCCTCCTCATCGGTGTCGGCAGCGCCCTCGCCCAGAGCGGCGATACCCGCGCCCAGGACCCCAAGGCGCCCGCCGCCAGTCCCGCCGATACCGCCAAGGACGACCAGCGCAAGACCGACCAGTTCGTCGAGGCTTCGCAGGCTATCAACGGCCCGGCCGGAAACCCGGAATGCGTCTGGCTCGGCCGCCGCATGGTGCGCCTGATGTGGCTCGACGATCTCGATACCGCCTTTCGCCATCTCGATCTCTACGACCGCTTCGGCTGCCCCGGCGGCCACATCCAGGCGACCTTCCGCTGCCTGACCCGGTTCGGCGCGTCGATCGATTCGAAGGTTCCGGAGTCGCTTTCCGGCCGCATTCACGCCTGCTGGATCAATCCTGCGGCGCAACCGCAGGCCGCCGCGGCGGCCACGCCGGCTCCGGCCCCCACAACTGCCGGAAGCGCGGCCCCTGCGCCTGCGGCCTCACCCGCACCGGCCGCCGCGCCGGCGAAATAGCCGAAACCAAACTGTCTTCTCACGCTTTTGAATCGGCTGCGCCCTTAAAACGCCACGGCGTCATACCAGTTGTTAAATCGCGTGGCAGGATTATCCTTTCGAGCTGCCGCCGTGTCGGTCGGACCTAGGGGACGGGTTCGCTTTCTTTCAATGCAAGCCCCGTATGGTTTTGTCGCGATGCGCGCCGTCGTCGCCGTTCTGTTGTTTGTGACTGCCGTTCACGCTGCCATGTGGGGGGTACTGCGGGACAAGCAGTCAGCCCCGGACTTCAAGGGCATCCTGCCAAGCGTCTCCTACGCGCCGTTCGAAGGCACCGGGCATCCCGACGTCGACAACATTCCAAGCGTCGAAAAAATCCGCGCCGACCTCAAGACACTGTCGCGGATGACGCGGGCGATCCGGCTCTACTCCTCCACCGGAGGCGTCGAACTGGTGCCGCCGATCGCCGCGGAATTCGGACTGAAAGTCACCGTCGGCGCCTGGATCGACAAGAATTCCGAACGCAACGAGCGCGAGATCCAGGCCGCGATCAGCCTTGCCAAGCGCAACAGCAATGTGAACGGCGTCGTCGTCGGCAACGAGACGATCTACCGCGGCGAGCAGAAGGTCGACGACCTGATCGAGCTCATCAAGCAGGTCAAGAAATCGGTCAATGTCCCTGTTACGACTGGTGAAATCTGGAATATCTGGCGCGACAATCCAAAGCTGGCGTCCTCGGTCGACTTCATCGCCGCGCACGTGCTGCCCTATTGGGAGAACTTCACCGACAAGCAGGCGGTGGATCAGGCCGTTTATCTCTATGGGCTGTTGCGCGAACAGTTTCCCGGCAAGCGGATCGTGATCGCCGAATTCGGCTGGCCGAGCGCCGGCTACAATCTGAAGAACGCCGAACCCGGCACCTTCGAGCAGGCCGTGGTGCTGCGCAACTTCGTGACCCGCGCCGAAGCCATCGGCATGGAATACAACATCGTCGAGG
>JBAQER010000975.1:0-6018 GCA_049286845.1 Bradyrhizobium sp. | reverse complement strand
TCGCCGCTCGATCGAGCAGGTCGCGGCCGAGGTCTTCCAGGATGTCGCGCGTCGCCAGGACCAGGCTGTGGCCCTGTTCGGTTTCGATCGCCAGCGCCACCACCGTCGGTCGATTGGGATCCGGGATCAGCTGGTAAGCCCGGATCGGAAAAGCGGGAAGTTCCTGCTCGTGAGTGGTCGGTCCCCGGGTCATCAGGTTTCCAGCCTCGCCCGCTTCACATCGGGCGGTGTTGCTTCATCGACCAGCGCCGCCAGCGCCTCGTCGGTCGGCATTACCTTCTGCCCGTCACTGCCGAGCCGGCGGATCGAAACCGAATGCGTCTCGGCTTCCTTCTTGCCGACCACCAGCAGCGCCGGGATCTTGGCCAGCGAGTGCTCGCGGACCTTGTAGTTGATCTTCTCGTTGCGCAGGTCGATCTCGACGCGCAGGCCGGCGCGCCGCGCCGCGGCCGCGACCACCTTGGCGTATTCGTCGCCCTCTGACGTGATCGTGGTGACGAGAACCTGCACCGGCGCCAGCCAGAGCGGGAAATTGCCGGCAAAATGTTCGATCAGGATACCGATGAAGCGCTCCATCGAACCGCAGATCGCCCGGTGCACCATGACCGGCGCCTTCTTCGAGCCGTCGGCGTCGATGTAGAACGCGCCGAAGCGTTCCGGCAGGTTGAAGTCGACCTGGGTGGTGCCGCATTGCCAGTCGCGGCCGATGGCGTCGCGCAGCACATACTCGAATTTCGGCCCGTAGAACGCGCCTTCGCCGGGATTGATCGCGGTTTTGATCCGGCCGCCGGATTGCGCCTCGATCTCCGACAGCACGGTGGCCATCACGCGCTCGGCATGATCCCACATCTCGTCGGTGCCGACGCGCTTCTCCGGCCGGGTCGAGAGTTTCACCGTGAGATCGCCCTCGAAGCCGAAGTCGGCATAGGTCGACAGGATCAGGTCGTTGATCTTGAGGCATTCGTCGGCGAGCTGTTGTTCGGTGCAGAACACATGCGCGTCGTCCTGGGTGAAGCCGCGCACGCGCATCAGGCCGTGCATCGCGCCGGACGGCTCATAGCGATGCACCACGCCGAATTCGGCCAGCCGCAACGGCAGGTCGCGATAGCTCTTCAGGCCGTGCTTGAAGAGCTGGACGTGGCCGGGACAGTTCATCGGCTTTAACGCGAACCAGCGCTTGTCCTCGGCCTCGTCGCCGGCCGATTGGGCCGCGAACATGTTCTCGCGGTACCAGTCCCAGTGGCCCGAGGTTTCCCACAATACCTTGTCGAGGATCTGCGGCGCGTTGACCTCGCTGTAGTCGCCGGTCAGGCGGCGGCGCATATAGGCGATCAGCGCCTGGAAGATGGTCCAGCCCTTGGCGTGCCAGAACACCACGCCGGGGCCTTCCTCCTGGAAGTGGAACAGGTCGAGTTCGCGGCCGAGCTTGCGGTGGTCGCGCTTCTCGGCTTCCTCGATCTGCTTCAGATAGGCGTCGAGGTCTTCCTGCTTGGTGAACGCCGTGCCGTAGATGCGCGTCAGCATCGGATTGTTCGAGTCGCCGCGCCAATAGGCGCCCGCCACCTTCATCAGCTTGAAGGCGTTGCCGATCTTGCCGGTCGAGGTCATGTGCGGGCCGCGGCACAGGTCGAACCAGTCGCCCTGCTTGTAGATCTTGATGGTCTGGTCGGCCGGAATCGCGTCGACCAGCTCGACCTTGAACATCTCGCCGTTGTCGCTGAACACCTGCTTGGTCTGCTCGCGCGTCCAGATTTCCTTGGTGAAGGGTTTGTCGCGCGCGATAATCTCGCGCATCTTCTTTTCAATCGCGGCAAAGTCTTCCGGCGTGAACGGCTCGTTGCGGAAGAAATCGTAATAGAAGCCGTTCTCGATCACCGGGCCGATCGTGACCTGGGTGCCCGGCCACAGCGACTGCACCGCTTCGGCGAGCACGTGGGCGGCGTCGTGCCGGATCAGTTCCAGCGCGCGGGCGTCGTCGCGGGCGACGAATTCGATTTTCGCGTCATGATCGATCGGATCGGCGAGATCGGTCAGCACGCCGTCGAGCGCCATCGCCACCGTGCGCTTGGCCAGCGACGGCGAGATGCCCTTGGCGATGTCGAGGCCGGTGATGCTCTTGGGAAATTCGCGCCTGGCGCCGTCGGGGAAGGTGAGGGCGACTTTCAACTGCGGCTCGGCGGGTTTCAGATTCGTGAGGCTGTATTTGAAGTCGGTCATGGCGGTCTCCTTGTGCTCACTCCTGCGAACGAGCGCAGGTAAGCGGGAAGCAGCGGTATAGCAGGCGATTCGGGCGGCGCAATCAGGGTTTGCAAGGAAAATGGGCGCTGCACCACGGCCGCTGGCGCGCTCGCGAAATAAGTCGATTGCGTCCTTTCATTCCGCTTGCCTGCGCCCTAGATGCATTTGCATGAAAATCCCGCCTGCCGACGGCCACGCCCACCGCCGCTTCGCCCCCACCGCCCTGATGCTCGGCAACATCGTCGTCGGCTGTTCCGTGCTGGCGCCGGCGGGCATGCTGCCCGAATTGTCGTCGGACCTCGGCGTCAGCATCCGCGACGCCGGGCTCTTGATCACGTTCGGCGCGATGGTGTTGTGCATCGGTTCGCCGCTGACGGCGTGGCTGACCAGCCGGATCGAGCGCCGCACGCTGCTGGCCGCGACCCTGGCGATCCTCGCGCTCACCAATGCGGCTTCCGCGTTCGCGCCCGACTATGCGAGCCTGCTCGTCATCCGCCTCGTCATGCTGGCCGTCGGCGCGCTCTATACCCCGCAGGCCGCGGGCACCGCCGCGCTGATCGTGCCGACGGAGAAGCGCGGCAGCACCATCGCCTATATCTTTCTCGGCTGGTCGCTGGCCGCGGCGATCGGGCTGCCGCTAATCACCTTGATCGGCAGCCGTTACGGCTGGCGCTCGGTGTATGGCGGCATCGGCGCGATCGGCTGCATCAGTTTTCTGCTGCTGGCGTGGCGCCTGCCGGGCGGACTGGTCGGCGCGCCCGTGGATCTCAAGACCTGGGCCGACGTCGGGCGCAACCGGATGATCGTGTTGCTGCTGCTGGTCACGACGCTGCAGATGTCCGGCCAGTTCGTGGTGTTCACCTTCATGGGGCCGCTCTTGAACAAGCTGACGCAGGCAGGGCCCGACGCGATCGGGCTGGTGTTCGCGCTCTACGGTGTATTCGGCTTCGTCGGAATTGCGATCGCCACCCGCATCGTCGATGCTTGGGGAGCCTACAAGACCTCGCTGCTATTCACTCTCGTGTTGCTGGCCGGCATTGCCGGATGGGCGCTCAGCGCCGGCATCTACCCCTTGATGGCCTGCTCGGTCGCGATCTGGGGACTGGGCTTCGCCTCGACCAACTCGATGCAGCAGGTCCGGCTGGTAACCGCCGCTCCGGCGCTGGCGCCGGCTTCGGTATCGCTCAATACCTCGGTGCTGTATGTCGGGCAGGCGATCGGCTCGGCGGTTGGCGGACTGCTGTTTGCTCAGGATTGGCTCTATGCCGCCGGCTACGTCGCGGTGGGCTTTGTCGTGCTGGCGCTGTTGGTCGTCATCCTGACCCGGCCCCGACAGGCGGCGTCATCCACCTAGCCTTCTCCAATAAGCCTTAATCCAAGGGATATTTCGGCGGTATGCAACCGCGATGGCTTGGCAAAACAGGGGGCAGCGGGCAAAGTCAGGTCTGGTCCGGATCAGACCGCCCGAAACTTACATTGCCTTGCCTCAACGCAAAACCGAAGTGAAGTGACATGAGAAAATTGCTCGCGCTCGTCCTGGTGCTTTGTTCAGGCGCCGCCATCGCGCAAGACAAGCCGCCGCCGACCGTCGGAGGCAAGCCGCTGGTCCAGATCAAGTCGAAGGACGCGGCGCCAAAGGCGAAACCCCAATCGGTTGCCGTGAGGATGCAAGCCTGTCTTGAAATCGATGATGAAACCAAGGAACGGCTGAATTGCTACGATGCGATCTTCCCGCCCAAGCCGAAGGCCAGGGTACCCGCCCCGAAAAGTGTCACGGACTGCACTTTCTTCAAGGAAGAAGACGGGCGGCTGAAATGCTTTAACGGGTTCGCCGAGAAACTCCCGAAGCCCCCGAAGTAACCGGAACCGGGGGCTTCAGTCGCCGATGCGCGTCAGGATCGCCTTGAAGGCGATCCCGGGCAGTTGCAGGGCAAAGCCTTCGAAGTCGACCATGTCGCCGTGTTCGGCTCCCTTCAGCGTCAGCGTGATCATGTCGGTTCCGAACAGCGGCTTGAAGCCGGGGTCGGGATTGTGGCGCTGGGTCGAGATCTTGACGTGGATTCCCTCGCCCTTGCGGGTGTAATTCCCCGTAAAGGCAAAGCCGGAATTGCCGCCGCGGAGTTTGCCGCTCGTGGCGTAAAGCACGCCGTTGCCGGTGCCATGAACGGTATGAAATTCAACCTTGTAAAGGCCTTCCTGCAATTGTTTTCCCCTGCAGTTGTGCATTCTTTTTCACTGCACCCTAGGCCCGGGGCATGGGCCGAACAATGCCGCAGGCCGCAAATGGCGCGGCCATAGACATTACATTTGGGATGGGCCCATTTGGGATGGGCGGTATGATGACCACGGAGGCCAGGCGGCCGCCGGGATCAGCGGTCCGCGAGTGAGTTTGTCGCCACCCGCGTCAGCGCGGGCGTTGCCGCCATCTTGATCAGCACGTCCTTCACCGGATTTTCGGTCCAGGCGCGCGTGACGTAATCGCGATGGGTCACGCCTTCGGGCGTCTCGAGGAAAACCACGCTGCCGGGCCGCAACGGCCCGTCCATATCATCCGATATGGCGATGCCCTTCTCCTTCAGCATGGCCATCAGCTCATGCTCGTGCCGCCGGGTGGAGCGGGTATAGGCGCTGACGAAGAAGCCTGACCGGTTGCTCACGATCCAGGATGCAAACTTGTCCAGTTCGCCATAGACCGCGTCGAGCAGGAATACGCCGCGCACGCGGTTGCCGAGACCGCCGACCTCGAGGCTCCAGGCTGCCGGCATGAAGCCGCCGCTATAGCCGACGATGATGACCGGCATGTTGGCGAAAGCCCTCGCCGCGCGCGGATCGCCGTAGAGACGGGCCAGATGATCGGCCGACTCGTTTACGAAGCGCTTCAGTCCGCCGGGTTGCCAGAATTTGCCGGCGCTGGAATCTGCGGCGTCGACCGCAAGTTGCGGCGCCAGCAGCACCGCATTGACGCCGGACTCCGAAATCTGCCGCGGCACCAGTTGGCGGTCGCGCACGTCGCGTTCCAGCGTTGCGCCGTTGCCGTGGAAGAACACCACGATGACGCCGGGTTTGCGGACATCGAAGTTTTCGGGGACGTGCATCAGCACGCGATTGTCGTTGTAGGTCTGGTCCTCCCAGTAGACCCGGCCGCCGTAACTGCGGTGGCCGCGGCGGTCGCCCTTGGAAATGTTCAGGAACGGCTCGTCGGTGCGCGGGTTGGTGCCGAGATAGGGAAACGCCGAGGATTTCAGGCCGACCAGCATGGTCTGGTCCTCGCGCGGCGGACGCTGGTACGGCACCGTCGGCGCCAGCGACGCCACCCGATAGGGAGCGGGCGCGGGCTGCGCGGTGCGTCCGACCGCTGCCGCCGCAGGAGGTTGCCGGGGCACCAAACCCTCGCTCGTGGTCGGGAAGCGCTCCTTGAAGGTCGGCGCCGGAAACCGGTCCTCGAACGTATCGCTCGACGAGGCGTGCGCGTTGGCGGCCAGCATTCCGGCGCTCGGCGCCTTGCCGCATTGAACCAGCACGAATGACAGCGGCACAAACGCGGAGAGGTGGGCGATCCAGCGCCATTGATGCGGACCGGTGCGATGCTGCGAAGGGGTCGGCCGCCCCGCATATTGCGGCGCGCCCGGTGAAATCATCCGGTCTGCGCAATCATGCTGCTGGAATTTCGGATCCGCCCCGACCATCCACCCACTTGCCCCAATATCCGCCTGAAATCGGCGTATGCCAGCTCGCGTTGAGGTGACGTTAAGCTTCCGGGAAAACTCCCCACTCCCGGAA
>JBAQER010000974.1:0-8177 GCA_049286845.1 Bradyrhizobium sp. | reverse complement strand
CCTTCTGCCGGTCGAAGTTCGCCTTCACCGCCGCGGCATTGAAAGGCGTGCCGTCGTGAAACTTGACCCCGGGCCGCAGCTTGAACGTCCAGGTCTTGAAATCGTCCGAGTGTGTCCAGGACAGCGCGAGCTTCGGCTGCGCCACGCCCTTGTCGTCGAGATAGGTGAGCGTGTCGAAGATCGCCGCGGCCGCCGTTCCCGCGGCCGTATCGAACACGCCGACCTTGAGCGGATCGAAACCGGGGATATCGAGCTCGAGGCCCATGGTGATGCTGCCGCCCTGCTTCTGGGCGCTGGCGGGGCTTGCAGCCAAGGCAATGCCAAATACCGCCACATGAAATATCTGCGCAAGCGCGCGCGCGCGGATTGCCGCTGTCATTGGTGCTCCCTCCAAGATGCCGAACGTCCGGTATTCCGGATCGTCGATGACTGCGCGGCAGATTGGCTGGAATCGCAGGCGGCGGCAAGTCCGCAAGACGGGTGCAGGGTGAAAAGCCTCAGGTCCTGTCGGCGACGCGCTTCGTCAGCCCGGTACAGCCATCCGCCGCTTCCCCGTGAAGGCCGCAATTTCGTCGTCCGAAAGGCCGGTCTCGCGGAGATAGGCGACCGTGTGTTCGCCCAGGGTCGCCATCCGCTTCGCCGCCGAGACCTTGGCGCCGGACATGCGGAACGGCAGGTTGAGAACCTTGAACGTGCCGCCGTCATCCTGCACCTCGGCCAAAGCGCCGCGATGCGCGATCTGCGGATCGCCCAGGGCTTCGTTCACCGTGCGGTAGGCCGAACTGGGAACGCCCTCGCCGTTCAGCGCGGCGAGGCATTTTTCGGTCGTCACCGACTGCGACCAGGCTTCGACGCCGTTGATCAGGTCCGCCCAGTTGTCGCGGCGATCGGCATAGACGGCGAAACGCGGATCGCTGACCCACTCCGGATGGCCGATCACCTTCATCAGGCTCTGGAAGGTCTTCTCGCTGGCGACGGCAACCATCACATAGCCGTCCGCGGTGGCGATCGGCCCGAACATCGGACGCTGGGTCGGCTTCACCTCGAATTGCGACCACTGCAATTCATTGAGCGTCAGGCTCAACATCGATTCCAGCATCGAGACGTCGATGTGCTGACCGTGCTGCGTGAGGTGGCGCTGATACAATGCCGCCGAAATGGCGCCGAAGGCATAGACGCCGGTGAGCACGTCGGCGTGATAGATCCCGCAATAATCCGGCCGGCTGCGTCCGGGCTGATAGGCCAGATGAGCCATGTCGTAACCCGAGGCGGCATGGATGACCGGCGCATAGGCCGGCAGTTCGGCCGACGGCCCGGTCTGGCCGTATCCGGAGATCGAACAATAGATCAGCTTCGGATTGAGCGATTGCAGCGAGTCATAATCCAGCTTCAGCCGCCGCATCACGCCGGGACGAAAGTTCTCGACGATCACGTCGGTGCTCGCGACCAGCCGCCGAACGACCTCGATCCCTTCAGGCGACTTCAAGTCGAGCACGAGGCTGTTCTTGCCGATATTGAGCTGGCCGAAAGCGGTGCTGCACATGTTGCGGACCGGCGGACGGGTGCGCATCGTCTCGCCCTCGGCGGTCTCGATCTTGATGACCTCCGCCCCCATGTCGGCCAGCATCCGCGTGCAATGCGGGCCGGCAATGGTGGTCGAAAAATCGAGTACCCGCAGGCCCTGGAAGCTCTTTGTCAAATTACCCTCATCGTGCTCAGCTACTGTCATTGCAAACTCCCCCGGGCGCTGCCCGGCGCGGCGAGACCCTAAATTGCGCCGCCCGGCCTGGGAAGCGTTTCTCCCGGCACCTACAATGCGAGCAGCTGCCGAAAAACTGGAACCGTTCTTGCATAGTCCAAGTTAGCGCTGGTACGAGGGCGTTTCTTGAGAGTCCTGTTCGCTACCACGGAGATGGATGACTTCGTCCGGGTGGGCGGGCTCGCGGCCGTTTCGGCGGCCCTGCCACGGGCCTTGCGCTCCCTCAGCGACGTCAGGATCATCCTCCCCGGTTACCGGGACGTCGTCGAACAATTCCTGCACATCCAGATCGTCGGTCAGTGCGCCGCGCTGGCGGACATGCCGGCCTGCTCACTGGGCCTGACTTCCACCCGGGATGGGCTGCCGGTCTACGTCCTGCTCTGCCCGCAACTTTATGACCGCCCCGGCAATCCCTATGGCGATACGTCGGGCCGGGACTGGTCGGACAACGACGTGCGGTTCGGGCGACTTGCCTCCGCCGCTGCGCAACTGGCGGCAGGCACGCTGGACAAGAATTGGGCAGCCGACCTGGTTCACGCCAATGACTGGCAGGCCGCGCTGGTGCCGGCCTATCTCGCCTGGAGCGGGATCAAGATCCCGACCATTCTGACCATCCACAATCTGGCCTATCAGGGCCTGTTCCCGAAGGAGTCGCTGCGCCGGATCGGCGCTCCCGCAGACTCTTTCCATATCGATGGTCTCGAATTCTACGACAAGCTCTCCTTCCTCAAGGGCGGTCTGGTCTACGCGTCCCATCTGACAACCGTGAGCGAGACCTATGCGAAGGAGATCACCACTTCGGAACTCGGCTGCGGGCTTGAGGGCCTGCTTCGCCGGCGTTCCGACGCCGCGCAATTGACGGGGATATTGAACGGCATCGACGAAAGCTGGGATCCCAGGGTTTGCGCGCAACTGGCGCAGCCGTTCGGCGCCGGCGATTGGGACGGCAAGCAGGTAAATTCCGATTACGTCCGCCAGCAGTTCGGCCTGGCGCTGTCGCGCGGTCCGATTTTCGGCCTCGTCGCCCGCCTCGTGCACCAGAAGGGCGTCGATCTCGTGCTGGCGGCGGCGGACGAGATCATCGAGGCCGGCGGCCAGATCATCGTCACCGGCAGCGGCGAGCCCGATATCGAGCAGGCGCTGGTCGATGCGCATCGCCGCCGGCCAGATGCGATCGGCGTCGCCATCGGTTTCAACGACGGACAGGCCCGGCGGATTTTCGCCGGCAGCGATTTCACCCTGATGCCGTCGCGGTTCGAACCCTGCGGCCTGAGCCAGATGTACGCGCAGCGGTTCGGATCGCTGCCGATCGGCCACCAGACCGGCGGCCTCGCCGAAACCATCAAGGACGGCGAGACCGGCTTTCTGTTCGACCGGCCCTCGACCGAATCCTTTCTCGGCGGCATCAGGCGCGCGTTCGCGGCTTTCGTGGCGAAGGACCGTCTCGATGCGATGCGCCGCAGCGCAATGTCGCGGTCGTTCAGCTGGGATATCTCGGCCGCCTGCTACAGCGCGCTGTACCGGAAGGCATTGTCGTCCTAGCGCCCGATTCTGACTGAATCAGTACGGGTGTCATTCTGCCGCGGCCGGCATCTCTTCCATCTGTTCGTGAAGAACAACCCCGGTGAGCAGATCGAACTCGCCGACCCATGGCGCGCGATCGAGCACTGCCTTGGTATGGGCATGGCCGGCGTCCCAGCGCTGCCTGATGCCGGACGGACTGAAATCGATGTCCTTGGTATGGTTCTCGCGATCGAGTTGCGGCGCCAGGAGTCGCACCACGCACTGGTGGAAGAACCTCGGCACCGAGACCGTCATTCTCTATGTCGGCGACGTCCGCAAGGATCCCGACGACCACCACATGTAACGATCCCCTCGTAACGAGTGCGCGCGTCGCCCTCGTTGCCGGATGTGACGTCCTGGAGTCCCCCGTGTTGCCCCGCACGGCCAGGCGTCACATCCCCCCTTTTGACCCAGGCATTGTCAGGAGCGCCGCGCCATGGCCGACATCTCCGCTGGCATGAAATCCGACGCCATGGGCATGCACGGTCATTCTCCCGGCGTCGTGCTGCGATCCCTGATCATCGGACTGACTGCGTTCCTCACCGTCGTCGACCTGTTTGCGACGCAGGCCATCCTTCCCTCGCTGACCCGGCATTACAACGTCACCCCGGCGGCGATGGGCTTTGCGGTCAATGCCAGCACGATGGGAATGGCAATCGCCGGGCTGGTGGTCGGCCTGCTCAGCCAGCATATCGACCGGCGGCTCGGCATTCTCCTCAGCCTCGTCCTCCTTGCGATCCCGACCAGTCTCCTGGCCGTCGCGCCGAACCTTACGGTCTTCACCATCTTGCGCGTGATGCAGGGGCTGTGCATGGCGTCGGCGTTTGCGCTGACGCTCGCCTATCTCGGCGAACAATGCAGCGCGATGGATGCCGGCGGCGCCTTCGCGGCCTATATCACCGGCAATGTCGCGAGCAACCTGATCGGCCGGCTGGTTTCGGCCGCGGTGGTCGACACGCTGGGCCTCGCCTCGAATTTCTATTTCTTCGCGGCACTCAATCTTGCCGGTGCGGTGCTGGTCTATTTCACCATCCACCGAGTGCAGCCGATGCATGTGATGCCGATGGCGCAGTCGCCGTTGGCGGCGATGCTCGCGCATTGGCGCAACCCGGCGCTGCACGCGGCGTTCGGCATCGGCTTCTGCATCCTGTTCGCCTTTATCGGGACCTTCACCTACGTCAATTTCGTGCTGGTCCGCCCGCCGCTGGCGCTGGGACGGATGGATCTCGGGTTCGTCTATTTCGTCTTCCTGCCCTCCGTCGTCACGACGCTGCTGGCAGGCTCCGCCGTCACCCGCTTCGGCACGCGGCCGGCGATCTGGGGGGCGCTGGCCATGGCGACCTTCGGCCTGCCGCTACTACTGTCGTCACACCTTGCCGCCGTGCTCACTGGGATGGTGCTGGTCGGCGTCGGAACCTTCTTCGCACAGGCCGCCGCGACCGCCTTTGTCGGGCGGGCGGCGCTGGAGAACCGCGGCGTCGCCAGCGGGACCTACCTCGCTTGCTACTTCCTCGGCGGCCTCGTCGGCAGCGCGGTGCTTGGCCAATTGTTCGATCGCTTCGGCTGGACCGCCTGCGTCGCCGGTGTCGGTACGTCGCTGGCAATTGCCGCGTTACTGACCGGGCCGCTGAAGATAGCCGGCAAGGATGAACGCTGAGCAGGCCAGCTACTGAGCCGGCGGCGGCTCCCGCGCCGGCTCGTCATCCGCGATGGCGCGCCAGGCAGCGCCGTCGAGATCGTCATATTGTCCGCTCTTCAGCGACCAGAGAAAAGCGAGCAGGCCCACCAGCCCAAGCGCCAGCGCCAGCGGCACCAGAATCACAAGCACTTCCATCATGACCTCCCGTTCGCAACGCTGCGCGCACGGAGCGCGTTCAGCATCACCAGGATCGAGGAGCCGGACATCGCCGCCGCCGCAATCAGCGGCGTCACCACCCCGCTGATGGCAATCGGCACCGCTAGCAAATTGTAACCAACCGCGAGCCAGAGGTTCTGCCGCATCAACAGCAGCGCCTTGCGCGAGAAGTCGATGGCCGCGACCACGGGGGCCAGCGGCTTGCCGAGGAAAACCAGATCGGCAGTCGCCTGGCTGAGATGCGCGGCACTGATCGGCGACATCGAGACGTGCGCTGCCGCCAGCGCCGGCGCATCGTTCAGCCCGTCGCCGACCATCATCACCTTGGAGCCCTGAGCTTTGAGTTCCTCGATGCGCGCGATCTTGTCGGCAGGCGTCACGCCCGCCCGCCAGTCGCTGACGCCAAGGGCACGCGCCGCCGCCCGAACCGCGGGCTCGCGGTCGCCCGAAAGAATTTCAACCTTGACGTGGCGCTTCTGCAGCCCGGAGATCACGGCTTGCGCATCGGGGCGCAGGCCCTGCCGGACGCAGAACACGTATTTCGCATCGCCGTTGCTGAATGCCACGGCGGAAGCTTCCGGATCGAGGCGCAGGCTGTCCTCGGCCAGTTGCTCGGCGCCGCAGAACGACGGCCGTCCGAGCCTGAGTTCCTTGCCGTTGAGCAATGCGCGCACGCCCTGGCCGGATTCCTCGACTGCGCCGGCAAGCGGCGCTTTCGCCTCCGAAGCCCGCGCCACAGCGGCGGCGACCGGATGATGGCTGGCCAGTGCAAGCTGCCCTGCAAGCCGGAACACGTCGTCGGGAATGCCTGATGCGTTGACGACTTCGAGATCCGGCAGCGTCAGCGTTCCCGTCTTGTCGAAGATGACGTGGTCGACCGCGGCGAGTCGCTCGATGGAGTCGCCGGAATTGAGCAGCACGCCGGCCCTGAACATGGCGCCGGACGCCACCGTCTGCACGGTGGGAATGGCAAGGCCCAGCGCGCAGGGACAGGTGATGATGAGAACCGCAACGCCGGTGACGATGGCGTCGTGCCAGCTCGCGCCCGCCAGAACCCAACCGAGGATCGTCAGCAGCGCGGTGGCATGCACCACCGGCGCGTAAAGCCGCGACGCCCGGTCGGCGAGGCGCACATAGCGCGAGCGGGCCTGCAGCGCGTTGTCGAGCAGCCGGGTGATCTCCGCCAGCAGCGTGCCTTCCGACGCAGCGGACACGCGAACCCGCAAGGTTCCTGTCATATTGAGGGAACCCGCATAGACCGCGGTGCCCTGCTCCGCAGCGACGTGGCGGGTCTCTCCGGTAATCAGGCTCTGGTCGATTTCGGACCGACCCTCGATGACCGTGCCGTCGACCGCGCAGCGCTCGCCCGGCCGCAGCAGCACGATGTCGCCGGGATCGATCGCCGCCACCGGCACGACGGTGATCTCGTCGGCGCCGACGAACTTGGTCGCGGTCTCGGCCTTCAGCGCGGCAAGGTTTCCCGCCACCGCCCGGGTCCGCCGCCGCATGCTCTGGTCGAGATAGCGCCCCACCAGCAGGAAGGTCAGCAGCATGATCGCCGCATCGAAATAGACATGTTCGGCGTGGTTTGCCGTCTCCACCAGCGACATGCCGAGCGCGAGGATGACTCCGATCGAGATCGGCACGTCCATATTGACGTTGCCCGTGCGCAGCGCGCTCCAGGCCGAGCGGAAGAACGGCTGGCCGGCATAGGCTGCCGCCGGCAGCGCGACCAGCGCCGACAGCCAATGGAAGAAATCGCGCTGTTCGGGGATCATGTCACTGACATTGCCGGACCACACCGGTATCGACAACATCATCACGTTCATGGTAGCGAACGCAGCGACGCCGAGGCAGCGCAGCAGAAAGCGCGACTGTTCGGCTTCGGCCGCTTCCGCGCCCGCGGTTTCGAACGGATAGGCCTTGTATCCGAGTTCGGCGAGACGGTCGATGAAGCGGGCGGGATCGAGCGCGCCCTGCTTCCACTCCAGCGCCACGCGGCGGTCGGTCAGATTAACACGCGCCAGCGTGACATCGGGTATCGCCGAAAGCCCACGCTCGATCTTCGACATGCAGCCGGCACAGCTGACGCCTTCCACAGCCAGGTCGATATGCGAGAGACCCGAACCGGCGTCCTTTACGTAGTGCGAAAAATCCCGCGTCGCCTGCATGATGCGGTCTCCCTTAATTCAGCAACACGCGGTTCTTCGACAGGAACATCCGCCGTCCCGCAGCATCGCCTTCGAGCACCAGATCCCATTGGCCGGGCGCAATCGTCGCCGCGTTGCCGCGATAGATGCCGATCCCGGTTTCGGCGAGTTCCACCGGCTGATCGGCGCGGCGGTCGGTCGGCCGCTCGAAGCGGCCCAGGAATTTCAACCCGGTCATCGGCCGGCCGTTGTTGTCCCGCGCCTCCACCAGCAGCGTCGCGCCGCCGTTCGGACCGCGCTGGATCCGGGCATCGACCTTCCAGTTGCGCGCGTTCTGGTCGTGGGCGGCAGCGATCTCCTTCTCGTAGGCGAGGCTCGCACTGTAGGCGCTGTCGACCTCGGTGCCGGGCAGCGTCTGGATCGCGAGCCGCATCATGATCATGTTGGCCCCAATCACAACGCCGAAGAATGCAAGGAGCATGACGAGCACCTTGCCTCCGGTCAGCGGCTTCGGCGAAACGGGCGGTCTGCTCATGGAAAATTTCCTTGCCATCTTACGGAGAGACGAAATTGTCGGTCGCCGACGTCACCTCACCGAGCCCGATATCGGTGACCCGGAACCGCACCGGAATCGACTTCTCGGGGTTGTTCTCGGCGGGCGCGGTAACTAGAAGCCTCAGTTCGGTGGTCTGATCCCGTCCGAGGATGATCATGGGACGGTCCGGGGTCACGGAATCGGCGCCGACGACATGGACGGTGGCGTTGACCGGGCCGTCGATGTCGATGGCGATCACCCGGTCGAAGCCGCGCTTGTTCAGAAGCCGAACGGTGTAGGCGTTGCGGATCGATC
>JBAQER010000973.1:0-4198 GCA_049286845.1 Bradyrhizobium sp. | reverse complement strand
GTGCCGGGCCAGAGACGGCGAGCTCATAGAAGCCACGCCGAACGTGCGACCAGCAGAAGGCAAGGCGGACGTCGCCGCGATCGGCCAGCTTGCGGTAGCCGGCATAACCATCGACCTGCAGAATGCCCTTGAAGCCCTCCAGATGGGTGATTGGCCGTTCAGATTTGCGATCGGGTGCGTAGACGTAAACGGCGCCCGGTGGATCACAGCCGCCCCATGGCCGGTCGTCAGCGGCATAGGCCCAGAGCTGTCCGGTCTTGGTGCAGCCACGGCCGGGATCCAGCACGGGCGCGGTCGTCTCGTCCGCAAACAGGCGGGGGCGCTGCTTCAGCCTCACCAGCAGCCGCTCCTGCAGCGGGTGCAGGTGCCAGGCGGCGTGGCCGACCCAGTCCGCCAGCGTCGATCGATCCAGATCGATGCCTTGCCGGGCGTAGATCTGAGCCTGGCGATACAGCGGCAGGTGGTCGGCATATTTTGACACCAGGACCTGGGCGATGGTGGCTTCCGTCGGCATGCCGCCTTCGATCAGTCGCGCGGGCGCGAGGGCCTGCACGACACCATCTTCGCAACGCCGGCAGGCGTATTTCGGGCGGCGGGTGACGAGCACCCGGAACTGGGCCGGCACGATGTCCAGCCGCTCGCTCTTGTCCTCCCCGATCCGGTGCAACTCGCCCTGGCAGCAGGGGCAGGTCCTGCTGTCGATATCGACGACGATCTCGACCCGTGGCAAATGCGCCGGCAACGAGCCGCGGTTGGTGCGTCGCTTCTCGGCCCGCGCGGCTCGCTCAGTCGGAGCCGACTGATCTGCTATCGCCGCATCGCTCGCCGCCATTTGCTCGACGTCTTCAAGGCCGAGCAGCATTTGATCTTCCGGTAGCGTCTCGGCCCTGCGGCCAAAACGGTGCCGCTGCATTTCCTTGATGATCTGGCGCAGCCGCTCACTCTCGCACTGCTCGGCGAGCAGCATTGCTTTCAGCGTCTCGAGATCGTCGGGCAATGCGTCGCTCGGCATGATCGAATCAGATCATATTCGGCGACATTTTGCGACGATTTCGATGCGGCTAATTCACTTCGCTCAGGGATAAAGATTAGCTCGGCTGTGTCGGCGTCACTGTTTCCCGCGCCTCATGGACGCGCCGCCAGTCCAGCCCTTCCAGCAGCGCAGACAATTGCGCGGCCGATAACTTCATCACGCCGTTCTCAATCTTCGGCCACCGGAAGATGCCGTCCTCCAGCCGCTTGGCGAACAGACAAAGGCCGGTGCCATCCCAGAACACCAGCTTGATCCGGTCGGCGCGCTTCGCCCTGAATACGTAGACCGCCCCAGAGAATGGATCCGCCGCCATTGTCTCGCGCACCAACGCTGCCAATCCCTCGGCACCCTTGCGGAAGTCGACAGGTTTGGTCGCCACCATCACGCGGACCGCGCCGGTCGGGCCGATCACGTGCCATCTTTCAATGCTCGCAGCACCGCTGTCACGGTCTTTGCGTCCGCACCGCGGTCAACCCGAACCGTCACGCCGTCGATCTCGACCTCGATCATTCCCGCACCGGGCTCAATCTGGCGCCGCGGCATTTTGCGTTGACGGCGGACGGACGAAGAAGACGGTGCTACATTGCGCATTTCGGTGATGGTGAGCGGCGATTTCACGCGATGGTGAGCAGGCATTTCGCGCGATCATGAGCGGCCGCTTTGACCGACAAGGTGATTGGTTCAGGGGTTTGAGTTTGCGTCAAGAGTTTGATTGCGGGCGTTCTGTTTTCGCATGCTTTCTCCGGAGAGTTGAAGGCGGTGAGCGTTGTGAACAAGGCGATCCAGGATGGCGTCGCCGAGGGTGGGGTCGCCGATAACGTCGTGCCAATGTTCGACGGGGATCTGGCTGGTGACGATGGTCGAGGCGCGACCGTGGCGATCATCAAGGATCTCCAGAAGGTCGCGCCGTTCGGGCGGGTTGAGAACCGACAGACCCCAATCATCGAGAATGAGGAGCTGAACGCGGCCGAGGGTTTTGAGCATGCGGCCATAGCGGCCGTCGCCCCGAGCCAGGGCGAGCGCCTCGAACAGGCGCGGGACGCGATGATACTGGACCGAACGATTGTCGCGGCAGGCCTTGTGGCCGAGGGCACAGGCAATCCAGCTCTTGCCCAGGCCGGTTGCCCCTGTGATGAACAGGTTCTCATTACGGCCGATCCAGTCGCCGACGACGAGTCTGGCGAAGACGGCGCGGTCGATACCACGTGGCGTACGCAAATCGACGTCTTCCACGCATGCGTTTTGGCGCAGCGCGGCGAACTTGAGGCGGGTCGTGAGACGTTTGGTGTCGCGCTCGGCGGCTTCGCGATCGACAAGAAGTCCGATGCGCTCCTCGAACGGCAGGGCATCGAGATCAGGTGATCGTCGCTGCTCCTCGAAGGCTTTGGCCATTCCGGTCAAGCCGAGCGTGATCAGCCGTTCATGGGTGGGGTGCGTCAGCATTGAGATCTCCATGGTTCAGTGGAAATAGCCCTGGCCGCGGATATTGCCGTGGCGCAGGGGCTGGTGGTCGGGCGTCTCGTCAAGGAAAGCGCGATCAAGGCCATTCTTGAGGATCGAACGGATCGAGGCGACGGAGCGAGCCTTGATGAGGATGCCGCGTCGGCAGGCCGCATCGACGCGCGCGTTGTCGTAGCTCCTGGCCAGCGACAGGATGCCGAGGCAGGTGCGAAAGCCTTGCTCGGGATGCGGCCTTGCAGCGATGACGGCCTGGAAAAACGCCGCGACAGAGGGGCCGATCTTCTCGCCGGCAGCGATCAGTCCTCCCGGCGTCCATTTGCCGTAACGGCGATGGGCGCTCGGCATGTGATCGGCAATCGTGGTGTGGCCGCGCCGGTTGGGCGCACGGGCATGGCTCGCGATCCTCTGACCCCTGTGGAAGACCTCGACGGTCTTGTCGGCGATGCGGACATCGACGAGTTCACGGATCAGGCGGTAAGGGGTGGAATACCAGTGGCCGTCGATCTCGACGTGATAATCGGGCGCGACGCGGCAGCGCTTCCAGCGCGCAAAGACGTAGGGCTGGTCCGGCAGCGCTCCCAGCTTGGGACGATCAATCTCGGCGAACAGTTCGGCCCGGCTGGAGCCGAAACCGCGCATCTGGCGGGCGTTGAGTTCGACGACCAGCACGCCAATGGCGGCATTGAGTTCCGCCAG
Source organism: Bradyrhizobium sp. (assembly GCA_049286845.1). Taxonomy (GTDB): domain Bacteria; phylum Pseudomonadota; class Alphaproteobacteria; order Rhizobiales; family Xanthobacteraceae; genus Bradyrhizobium. Next base: position 1,008 of record JBAQER010000973.1, on the reverse strand, counting down.
GGAGAAGAAGCGCTGATTGCGCAGGCGGGCCAGGACCCAGCGCTGCGCGATCTGCACGGCGACCTCAACCTTGGCCTTGTCCTTCGGGCGTCTTGGTCTGGCCGCCAGGATCGCGGTGCCGCAATGGCCGGCCATCTCGGCGTAGGTTCGGTTGAGACCTGGATCGTAGCGATCGGGGTTGGTCACGGCGGCCTTGAGATTATCGCAGACCACGAACTTCGGCACGCCACCCAGAAACCTGAACAGGTTGGCATGAACGCCGATCCAGTCGGACAGGCTCTCGCTTGGGCAAGCCTCGGCGTAGGTGTAGTTCGAGGCCCCCATCGCCGCGACGAACAGCTTCATGGCGCGCACTTCGCCGGTGATGGGATCGAAGATGTCGATGGTATCGCCGGCGAAATCGACGAACACCTTCTCCCCACCGATGTGGGTCTGACGCATGCTCGGCCGCGCACGCTGCTTCCAGGCCTCGAAAGTCGTGCAAAACCAGGTATAGCCAAAGCCGTCCGGATTGGCGGCGCGATACTCTTCCCACAGCAGCAGGCGTGTCACGCTGCGGCGGCGCAGTTCCTTCTCCACATAAACCCAATCCGGTGCCGGTCGCCGGTCGCTTTGCGAGGCTGCCGGCGGCGCCGGGAACAGCAACAGCTCCAGACCCTCGTCGTCCAGGCCCTCCGGCAGCGGCCAGATCAGCCCCGCAAGCCGCGCGCGCCGCACGTAACCGTGCACGACGCCATTACTCGCCCCCAACATCCGCGCAATGACGCGCTCGGTCAGGCCCTGGTGCCTCAAACGTAGAACTTCTCGGATCCGGCGCATCGACAATCTCTGGGTAGGCATCAGGCTTCCTCATTGGTTGAATGAGAAACCCGTAGCCCGGTTGAGTTGTCGGCCGAAGCGTCCGGCACCGTCAAAAGGTGCTCACGATCGCCTGAAATCGCTGCTCACGATGCTCTGAAATCGTTGCTCACGTTGCGGTGAAATCCGTGCTCACGATCCCCCGAAACG
>JBAQER010000972.1:0-6769 GCA_049286845.1 Bradyrhizobium sp. | reverse complement strand
CTGGTCGGCATCGTCAAGAAGAACGCCATCATGATGGTCGACTTCGCGATCGAGCGCCGTCGCGTCGGGCTTTCCGCCGAGGTCGCGATCCGCGAGGCGTGCCTGCTGCGCTTCCGCCCGATCATGATGACGACGTTCGCGGCGATCTTCGGCACGCTGCCGATCGCGCTCGGCGCCGGCGCCGGCGCCGAGTTGCGCCAGCCGCTCGGCATAGCCGTGGTCGGCGGTCTCTGCGTCTCGCAGCTGCTGACGCTGTTCATCACGCCGGTGATCTACATCTACCTCGACCGGATCGACCGCCGGCTGAAGCGCCGCCTCGAACCGCAGGCGGAGGAGGGCGACAATGTCGAGCGGCCGCATGTCGCCGCGGCGGAGTAGCGGCGCCGGGCCGATGACGCCGCACCGCGGATGCATGGCAGTCCTGATCGCGGCGAGCCTGTTCGCCGGCACGGTCGAACGCGTCCTCGCCGACGAGCCGATCGAAATCTTCGACGCGCACCTGCACTACAACTGGGAACCGAAGCCGTACTACCAGCTCGATGAGGTGCTGGCGCTACTCAAGAAAAACCGCGTGAGCGGTATCCTCGCCACCAGCCGCCCCAACACCGGCACCCATGCGTTGGTGGATGCCAAGGCCGAGGGCCTGCAGGTGGTGCCCTTTATCAGGCCGTACCGGGTGCGTCCCGATATCCAGACCTGGTTCAAGGACCCCGTCATCTTCGAACTGGTGCAGGACGAGTTCAAGCGCGGCTATTATCGCGGCGTCGGCGAGTTTCATCTGTCGGGACAAGCTGCAGACACCGAGGTGGTCAGGGACACCGTCAACTTTGCCGTGGCGAACGATCTCTATCTGCACGCCCATGCCGATGAGGCCGCGCTGGAAATCCTGATGCGGCATAATCCCAAGGCGCGGATCATCTGGGCGCATACCGGCTTTGGCATCCCCGGCGAGCGCGTCGCCGCGATGCTGGCCAAATATCCCAAGCTGTGGGGTGAATTGTCGTACCGCAGCGGCATCACCGACGGGGCCGGGAAACTGACGCCGGAATGGCGAGCGCTGTTCGAGCGCTATCCCGACCGTTTCCTGCTCGGTTCGGACACCTGGGTCCCGGAGCGCTGGGCAAGCTACGGTGAAATCATGGCCGGCTATCGCGCCTGGCTGGCGCAATTGCCGCCGAAAGTGGCCGCACAAATCGCGCACGGTAACGCCAGGGCGCTGTTCGCAACCCGCTAGACTAAATTTTCTCAGATCGAGAAGCTGGTGCCGCAGCCGCAGGATGCGGTGGCGTTCGGGTTGACCACCCGGAACGAGGCGCCGATCAGGTCGTCGACGAAATCCACTTCGGAGCCGGCCAGGAAGGGCACCGAAGCCGGATCGACCAGCACCACGGCGCTGTCGCGCGCGATCACCAGATCATCCTCGGCCTTCGCGCGCTCGACGTCGAACTTGTACTGGAAGCCCGAGCAGCCGCCGCCTTCGACGCTGATCCGGAGCATGGCGCCGTCACCCTCGGTCTTGAGGATCTCCCCGATGCGGCGGGCGGCCCGCTCGCTGATGGTGACGGCAGTCGTCATGTGAGGTCTCCGGTCGCCGGTGCCATAGCCAATTTATTTGGTATCCGGCGCTCCCCATAGTTAAGTGCGCCGGCCACGGGAATCAAACCATTAGGGGATCAATACATCGTGTCGGTCGGAATGGCTGCTCCTCGCTCGGTCTATGCCTGCGACCCCGACCGCAGCCGCGGGCGGCTGTGCGGGGAGCCGCCGAGCCAGACCCGCAGCCCGTTCCGCCGGGATTGCGACCGGGTGATCCATTCCACCGCCTTTCGCCGCCTCAAATACAAGACCCAGGTGTTCGTGTTCCACGAAGGCGATCATTACCGCACCCGGCTGACCCACAGCCTCGAAGTGGCGCAGATCGCCCGGGCGCTGGCCCGGCAGCTTGGCCTCGACGAGGATCTCACGGAAACCCTGGCGCTGGCGCATGACCTCGGCCATCCGCCATTTGGCCATGCCGGCGAGCGGGCGCTGGACGCTTGCCTACAGGCCCATGGCGGGTTCGATCACAACGCGCAGACCCTGCGCGTCGTCACCGCGCTGGAACATCGTTATCCCGACTTTGACGGGCTCAACCTGACCTGGGAATCGCTGGAGGGCATCGTCAAGCACAACGGGCCGCTGACCGATCGCGGCGGCGCCGCCATCGGCCGCCATCGCGACCGCGGCGTTCCCGCAGGGATATCCGACTATGTCCGAACCTATGACCTGGAACTGTGGAGCTTTGCGTCGCTGGAGGCGCAGGTCGCGGCGATTGCCGACGATATCGCCTATGACGCCCATGATATCGACGACGGCCTGCGCGCCGGGCTGTTTGGAGTTGACGACCTCAAGGTGATGCCGCTTGCCGCAGACATGATCGCGGAGATCGCGCGGCATTATCCCGATCTCGACGACATCAGGCGCGGCGCGGAACTGGTGCGCGAACTGATCTCCTATCTGATCGGGGCCGTGGTCGCGGAAGGGCGCCGGCGTCTGGAGATCGCCCGGCCGCAATCGGTCGACGACGTCCGCAACCATGGCGACGTCTTCATCGCGTTCCCCCCCGGCGTCGCCCAGGCGGAAGCCGAGATCAAGGCGTTCCTGAAACGGGGGATGTACCGCCATCCCCGCGTCATGCGCGTGATGGGCGACGCCGAACAGATCGTGTCCGACCTGTTCGCACGCTATCAGAGCGTGCCGGGCGATCTTCCGGCGGAATGGCTGCCCGACGCTGCCGGCCATGAGACCGAAACCGAGCGCGCGCGGCGGATCGGCAACTTTATCGCCGGGATGACCGACCGCTTCGCGCTGACCGAGCATCAAAGGCTTTTTGACTCGACCCCGGATTTGCGTTAGGCGGCGGCCTCAGCCGCATGCGCGGCGCAATCCCCGGTCCAGTCACGCCCATGGTCGATTCCAGAGAACCGCAACATCTTTTCGCCAACGTGCTCGCGCGCGTCCATGCGGTTTGCGGCGCGCTCGCATCCGAAGGCGGCTGGCCTCCCAATATCGATCTGTCGCGCGTCGTGGTCGAGCCGCCGCGGGATGCCTCGCACGGCGACATGGCGACCAACGCTGCGATGGTATTGGCCAAGGAGGCCAAGGCAAAGCCGCGCGATCTCGCCGAACAAATCGCCGCAAAACTGCGTGCCGACAATCTGATTGCGTCCGTCGATGTCGCCGGGCCCGGCTTCATCAACCTCACCCTGAAGGCGTCGGCCTGGTCGGACGAACTGCGCACGGCCTTGCGTGAGGGGGCGTCCTACGGGCAAAGCGCGATGGGCGCGGCCGAGAAGGTCAATGTCGAATATGTTTCGGCCAATCCCACCGGGCCGATGCATGTCGGCCATTGCCGCGGCGCGGTGTTCGGCGATGCCTTGTGCAGCCTGCTGCAGTTCGCCGGTTACGACGTCACCCGCGAATACTACATCAACGACGCCGGCGCCCAGGTCGATGTGCTCGCGCGTTCGGCGTTCCTTCGCTATCGCGAGGCGCTCGGCGAAAACATCGGCGAGATTCCGGAAGGGTTGTATCCCGGCGACTATCTGAAGCCGGTCGGACAAGTTCTCGTCGAATTACATGGCCGTAGCCTCTTAGAGAAGCCTGAAGCGGTATGGCTACCGATTGTGCGGCAAGCGGCTTTAGAGTCGATGCTGGTGGAGATTCTAAGCGATCTAAAAAAGCTGAATATTACGTTCGATGTCTTTTTCTCGGAGAAGGCACTCGCAGAGGGGGCTGTTCGGTTTTTCGCACCAGACCAGCGGCCGACCTTCTACTTTGCTAAAACATCCTACGATTTGACCCCCAAGGGGCACACCGGTATTCGTGCTTACCTAGCCAGAGAAAAGCTGAGAGAAACAAACTCGGGATCGGTTACTTTCACAGCAGAACAAGTACCGGGAGCGCTCGGGGAGCCTAACTATTTAGGTAAAACCCTTGAGGGACTTGCTCAGAGAAATCTCGTTTACTCAGGCCGGCTGCCGCCGCCCAAGGGCGGCGCGCCGGTCGAGGATTACGAGGATCGCGAGCAGACGCTGTTCCGCGCCACCGCCTATGGCGACGACGTCGATCGTCCGCTGATGAAGTCGGACGGCAGCTTTACCTATTTCGCCTCCGATATCGCCAACCACAAGAACAAGTTCGACCGTGGCTTTGCCAACCTGATCGACGTGTTCGGCGCCGATCACGGCGGCTACATCAAGCGCATGCAGGCGGCGGTGAAGGCCGTCACCGCGGGCAAGGCCACGCTGGACGTGAAGGTGGTGCAACTGGTGCGGCTGCTGCGTCATGGCGAACCGGTGAAGATGTCGAAACGCTCGGGCGATTTCGTCACCCTGCGCGAGGTGGTCGACGAGGTCGGCTCCGACGCGGTGCGGTTCATGATGCTGTTCCGCAAGAACGACGCGGTGCTGGATTTCGACCTCGCCAAGGTGATCGAGCAGTCCAAGGACAACGCGGTTTTCTATGTCCAGTACGGCCACGCCCGCGGGCATTCGATCTTCAAGAACGCCCGAGAGGTGGTTCCGGACCTGCCGGAGGAGGCTGGCGCGCGGGCGGCATATCTCCTGGACGCTGCGGTGGAACGGCTGACGGACCCTGCGGAACTCAGCCTGCTCAGGCTGCTGGCGCTCTATCCCCGCATGATCGAGGCAGCGGCGGTCGCGCACGAGCCGCACCGAATCGCGTTTTACCTGTATGATCTTGCCAGCGAATTTCACGCGCTGTGGACGAGGGGCCGGGATTTGCCCTATTTACGCTTCATTATCAATAATGATGCAGAGATCACTAAGGCGCGGCTGGCGTTGGTCCAGGGCGTCGTCTCGGTCCTGGCATCTGGGCTCGCCGTTCTCGGCGTCCACGCTCCGGACGAGATGCGGTAGGCTGGACGCGAAGCCCTTCACATGGGGATCTGTGAGGGCATCCGGCAGGGGCTGGTTCGTTTGTAAGGGCGGGTTGGCAGCTTTCCCGAAGGGGATGCATCATCACGATGGCTGATCGATATCAGGACAGACCTTTTCCCGCGGGCGATGATTACGATCGCAGCGCAGACCCGCACGCGCAACCGCCGAGGGCCGAGAGCGATCCGCTGGCCGAGTTGGCGCGGCTGATCGGCCAGACCGACCCGTTCGCGATGGGCAGGGCCAATCAGCCGGTGCAGCCGCGTGGTGTCGAGCGCGAGCAGTATCAGCCGCCGGCGCCTGCCGGCGATGAGCCTCCCGCAGGCCCGCCGCCTTGGATGCGGCGCGCAACCCCGCAGCCGGCTCCAGCCCCAACTCCAGCTCCGGCCCCGCAGGAAGATTACGCCGAGGATTACCCGAGCGCCGTGCATCCGCTGCATCGCTACGCAGCCCAGCATGCCGCGCCGGAACCGGACTATCGCCAGGCGCCATCCTACGCCGATCCCGATTACCAGCCCGATCCGTCGCGCTATGACGAAGCGCTGTACGGCCAGCTTGATCCTGGCGCGCAGCAGGCCCAGCACGATCCGGCCTATGCCGACGATGCCTATGGCTATCAGGATGGCTACGACGACGGCGCCGAAGAGGAGCCGGTCCGGAAACGCAGCGGCGGCATGGTCACCGTCGCGGTGGTGCTTGCGCTGGCCGTGGTGGGGACGGGTGCTGCCTTTGCCTATCGTACCTATGTCGGATCGCCCCGCAGCGGCGAGCCGCCGATCATCAAGGCCGACAAGAGCCCGACCAAGATCGTGCCGGCCCCATCGGACGGCACCGCCAAGGTGCCGGACCGCATGGCGACCGGCGACGGTGCCGAGAAGATCGTTCCGCGCGAGGAGGCCCCGGTCGACGTCAACCGATCCGGCCCGCGCGTGGTATTTCCGCCGCTGAACCCGAATAGCAGTCCGCCGCCGGTCGCGAGCGTCACGCCCAGCGGCCCGCCGCCTGCGGGCACCGGCAATGGCACGCTGTCGAGCGGTGAGCCGCGCAAGATCAAGACGCTTGCCGTCCGGGGCGATCAGGCCGATGCAGCCGCGGTGCCGGTCAACGCACCGCCACCGGCCAAACCCGCCGCCACGCCGAAGGCGGCTGCAGCGGCTCCCGCGCGAAATCCGCCATCATCGGCCAATGCCAGCGCCAGTGGTCCGTTGTCGTTGACGCCGCAGGGCGCTGCGCCGGCTCCGGCCCCCGGGACCCGGGTTGCGGCCACCAATCCCGTGCAGACCGCGCCCAGCGGTGGCGGGGGATACATGGTCCAGGTCGCCTCGCAGAAGAACGAGGCGGACGCGCAGGCCTCCTACCGGGCGCTGCAGAGCAAGTATTCGTCCGTCCTCGGGTCGCGCTCGCCGGTGATCAGGCGCGCCGACCTCGGCGATAAGGGCGTCTATTACCGCGCCATGATCGGTCCGTTCGGGTCCGCGGATGAAGCGTCGCATTTCTGCGGCAACCTGAAGACTGCCGGCGGACAATGCGTCGTCCAAAGGAATTAACGGCCGTTTCCTTGACCCCTGGAGGGCGAGCGGGCTAATCGGCCCCAAGGGCCGCCGAGCCTTCATTACAGGCGTATCCGGATTGGAACTCAGCGCCGCCGAGCGCGAATTCATCCGTGAGGAGCGGCCGTGGGGCTTTATTCTGTTCAAACGGAATATTGAGACACCCGCACAAGTCACTCAGCTTGTTCAAGAGTTGCGAAATGCCATCGGCAACGCGGAAGCGCCGGTCCTGATCGACCAGGAAGGCGGCCGGGTCCAGCGCCTGGGGCCGCCGCACTGGCC
>JBAQER010000971.1:0-2616 GCA_049286845.1 Bradyrhizobium sp. | reverse complement strand
ACCACGACGCCCTTGGTCCCCGCGATCAGCGCGCCGATCAGACCCTCCGCCGCGACGCGGCCGGCCTTCTTGGCGGCCTTCGACAGGCCCTTCTTGCGCAGCCAGTCGATCGCCGCCTGCATGTCGCCGTCGTTCTCGGCAAGCGCCTGCTTGCAGTCCATCATGCCGACGCCGGTCGTCTCGCGCAGGTCCTTGACCATCGCCGCTGTAATCGTTGCCATCGTTGAACGTCCTTCTTGCCTGCCAGGGCGGCCGCGGCGCAGCCGTTGCCGCCTCGCCGCCGTCTACCACCAGGGAATGTCGTATTTGAAACTGAACTTGCGGCCGGGAAATTCCGGCCGCACGCCTCAGGTTGTTATTCCGCTTCCGCGGTCATCGCCTTGGCCTGGGCTACCCAGCCATCGGCGCGGGACGGAAGTCCGACCTCTTCGCCGATCTTGTGTGCGGTATCGTGATCGAGTTCGGCCAGCTGCCAGTAATGGAAGATGCCGAGATCGTTGAACTTCTTCTCGATCGCGCCGGACACGCCGGTAAGCTTCTTGAGGTCGTCGGCGGTGCCGCGCGGCCCGGCGAGGCCCTGGAAGCCGGTGGGCTGGGATGCCGCGGGAATCGCTTCGCGAACCGGCTGCACGGAGGCGCCGATATCGATCCCGGAATCGCCCTGCGCGCGGGAGATACCATCGATGACGGCGCGTGCGATCAGATCGCAATACAGCGAAATGGCGCGGCCGGCGTCGTCATTGCCCGGGACCACGTAAGTGATGCCCTTGGGGTCCGAATTGGTATCGACGATCGCGGCGACCGGAATGTTGAGCCGCTGGGCTTCCTGGATCGCGATGTCTTCCTTGTTGGTGTCGATCACGAAGATCAAGTCGGGCAGACCGCCCATGTCCTTGATGCCGCCGAGCGAACGGTCGAGCTTGTCGCGCTCGCGCTGCAGCGTCAGCCGCTCCTTCTTGGTGTAGGCGTTGGCGTCGCCCGAATTGAGCACTTCCTCGAGATGCCGCAGCCGCTTGATCGAGCCGGAAATCGTCTTCCAGTTGGTCAGTGTGCCGCCGAGCCAGCGCGAATTGACGAAGTACTGTGCCGAGCGCTTGGCGGCTTCGGCCACGCCGTCCTGCGCCTGGCGCTTGGTGCCGACGAACAGGATACGGCCGCCCTTGGCGACGGTATCGCTGACCGCCTGAAGCGCGCGATGCAGCAGCGGCACGGTCTGGGCGAGATCGATGATGTGGATGTTGTTGCGGGCACCGAAAATGTAATCCGCCATCTTCGGATTCCAGCGGTGCGATTGGTGGCCAAAGTGAACGCCAGCTTCGAGCAGCTGACGCATAGAGAAATCGGGTAGCGCCATAGTTCAATTCTCCGGTTGGTTCCTCCGGAAGCGTGTGAGCATACGAGCCTTCTCGGCCCGGCTGCCACCGGACGGCCTTTCGAGCCATGCTTCCGTGTGAGATGGCGCGGTATATAGCGGTATTTTCGCGAGAAGCAAGGAAATTGGGCCATTTTCGGCGTTCTGCGGCAAACGGGCCCGGTATCCAGGCCCCGGCGGGGCTCTTTTGCCGCTTTCAAGCCGCTACCGGCACTTCGATCAGGCCAAGGTGTTGTGCCATCGGCCGAAAATCGCTGTCATTGTGCAGCAGCGGACGGCGGTTCTCGATGCACCAGGTCCCGATCAAGAGGTCGATGGTCTTGCGGACCGTGATGCCGCGCTTGCGCAGGGAGCGGAAATTACGGGCGGCTACGACCGCAATCGCCTCTCCGGCCATCGCCACTATCTCGAAGCGGCGCAAGAGCGACTCGACCTGTCGGGCCGCCCGTTCGCTGTCGAGACCCTGGAGTACCTCGCAGAGCATCAGATCCCCCACGATAATCTCGTCCTGACCGAGGATTGAACGCAGGCGTTCGACGTGAGGCGCTTTGCGGCCATTGAGGAAGTCGATCCAGACGCTGCTGTCGACGACGATCACCCGGTTACGCGTCCCTTGCGGCTCCGGGCGAGGTTGCCGCGCCAGCGGTATTTGCCAAAGGCAGCATCGACTTCCTGCTGTCGCCGCAATCTGATCATGAGGCGAAGCGCCTCCTCTACCGTCTGCTTCTTGGTCGCGCGCCCGGAGGCCTTTTGCGCCTCAGCCATCAGCGTATCATCGATTTCGATATTGGTGCGCATGAGCGGCGCGTCCCTGCATATATGTGTATAATTATGTAGCATAATACACATTGCGCGAAAAGTCGCTCTGGCGCCGGCCCGCACCATCGCGCAAGCTGGCGGATCGGTGCCGCAAACGGCATCCACCGATCCGCCGCTACAGCTGCTGCACGTCCACCACGCCCGAAACCGCCTTGATCGCGCCGGCGATCTGCGGCGAGACCTTGAAACGGCCGGGAAGCTTCATTTCCACCTCGGTTTCGAGGTCCAGCATCATGACCAGCGAGACATCGCCGTCGGCCCCACCCGCGGGCGCGGGGGCCGGTTTGGCCTGAAGGCCGCGGGCCGGTCCGCCCGGCGGCGCGGCCTCGGGCATCTGCAGCCGCCTGGCGATGGATTCGAGCGGCCGCGTATCGCGGACGAATATGCGCAGACCCTTCTGGGTCTTGGCCGCGGCGGCGTCGAGC
>JBAQER010000970.1:0-2374 GCA_049286845.1 Bradyrhizobium sp. | reverse complement strand
GGCCTGAACAGCTCGGCATAGCCCGCCTTCGCGGCCGGGCGTGCCGGCGCTGCGGCGGCCCTCGCTTGCGGCCGTGCGGAGGCGGTCCCGGCGGAGGCTTCGAGTGTCGCCAGGATCTTGACCGCCTCGGCGGTGCGGCCATGCCGCGCCAGCCACAGCGGGCTTTCCGGCACGTAGAGTCGCAGGATCCAGATCACCATGCTGCCGGCGGCGCCGATCAACACCACCCAGCGCCAGCCATCGATGCCGTAGGGCGACAGCGGCACCAGCCACCATGACAGCGCCGCAACGACGGGAACCGCGGTGAACATCACGGCCTGGTTGACCGCGAAGGCGCGGCCGCGCATCCGGCTCGGCACCAGTTCGGTGATATAGGCGTCGATGGTGATGATCTCGACGCCGATGCCGATGCCGGCGATGAACCGCCACAGCAGCACGCCATCGGAGGTGGTCTGGCACGCCATCGCGACCGTGGCTGCGGTGTAGCCGAGCAGCGCGTAAGTGAAGATCGCCCGTCGTCCGAACCGGTCGGCGAGGAAGCCCAGCGCGAACGTGCCGACGAACAGCCCGGCAAAGGTCGCAGCGACGAAAGCGCCGATCCCGGAAAAGCCGAAAAAGGCCTGCGTGGTGGTGGTCAGCAAGCCCGAGCGGTTGAGGCCGGGCGCGATGTAGCCGGTAAAGAACAGGTCATAGACCTCGAACCAGCCGCCGAGCGACAGCAGGATCACCAGCCGCCACAGATAGGACGACGAGGTGGGCAGGCTTTCGAGCCGCCGGGAGATCTCATCCGACCCATCGGAAGCGGTGGCAAGATTAGTCGCGGCGTCGATTCCGACTGCGCTCATGGCGTTCTCCCCTGAAGGTTTTCAGGCCGCCTTTCTTGCGAAGGCGTACCGGCCGGCTCATGTTTGAGCCTGGCGAGCCAGAAATCCAGACGAACATATCGATTGATGCGTTCGATAAAATCGATGGCGGATCTTGCGGTGGATGCTCGGCTTCAAAACCATCCGCGCTGTGCCGTTCTCACCTCTCCCGCTTGCGGGAGAGAGTGAAGAAGCGCCGCTTAACCTGAACCCGCCTCCCTTTAGATCATTAGCTTGGCGTCCCAGGCGCCGCGACCGACCTGTTCCGCGATCAGACTGAGCATCAGCCGGCGCATTTCCTCCATCGCATAGGTCATCGGCCGGTTGCGCAGCCGGCACAGATAGAGCGTTCGCGTCAGCGTGGGTTCGATCACTTCGCGCGCGATCAGGCTTCCGGCCTTGAGCTGCTCCTGCACGAACAATTTGGTCGCGACCGCGCAGCCCAAGCCCGCCAGTAGCGCGCCGGTGGTGCCTGAGATCGAGTTGAGATGCAGGATGGCGTTGGCCTCCAGCCGCTTCAGCAGCACGGGGTCGTCGAGCAAAGCCCGCGACGACAGCCCGTGCCGAAGCAACATCAGCGGCAGCCGGGTGACTTCCTCGAAGGTGATCGGCTTCTTGCTGCTGCCGATCAGCTCGGCGGTTCCGACGCAGAACATCTGCTCTTCCAGCACCGGCTCGGCGACCAGGTCCTTTTCCGACTGCGGATTGTAGACCAGCGCCAGATCGACCTCGGAGGCCATCAGGTGCAGCAGCGTCGCGCCCGACAGGCTCTCGGTCAGCGACAGTTTCAGATTGGGATATTTGGCGAGAACCGCGCGCATCAGGGGAACGCCGATCGCCTTGACCCCGGAATTCGCCATCCCGATCGAGATGTCGCCGGCGATCGCGGTGCCGCCCTCCTTGATCTCGCGCTCGGCCGCCGCCATCGCGCGCAGGATGATGCGGGCGTGCTCGTACAGCCGCTCGCCCGCGGCGGTCGGTTCCATGCCGCGCGGCTTGCGCTCGAACAGGGGCGTTGCGAACTCCGCTTCGAGGTTGGAAATGTGATGGCTGAGCGCGGATTGCGCGACGCTGGCCTGGTCCGCCGCCCGCGACAGGTTGCGCTGCTCGTAAACCGCGATGAAATAGCGAAGCTGGCGCGAATCCATGGAATTATCGTTCTAGAAGAGAGAATGAACTATTCGCCAGATTATATTTTTCAGATGGCGCTAGGAAGCCTAGTCTGGCGCGCCATAAAAGAGCGAACGAGTGCGGGAGACGACGATGACCGGGACGGGATTGCCGCTCGAGGGCGTGAGGGTCATTGAAATGACCCACATGGTGATGGGGCCGACCTGCGGCATGGTGCTGGCGCAACTGGGGGCCGAGGTCATCAAGGTCGAGCCGCCGGCCGGCGACAAGACCCGCAGCCTCGGCGGCATGGGAACCTCGTTCTTCCCGCTGTTCAACCGCGGCAAGCGCAGCGTCGTCCTCGATTTCGCCAAGCCTGAAGACCGTGAAACGATGCAAAG
>JBAQER010000969.1:0-2902 GCA_049286845.1 Bradyrhizobium sp. | reverse complement strand
ACCGTTCGCTCGTCTGCCTCGATGTCCAGCTGCAACTGCCGCCAAATTACCGACAAGGAACTTGATGGCGCCTCGACGGTGGGAAGCCCAAACGGCTCGTCGGAATCGGCGCGCGCGGCGCCCCCCGCCAGGAAAACCCCGAGCAGAGCCGCGCGAAACAAGCGTGCGAAAGGAGCTGCCTTCATTAATACAACCATAGCCGTCCGCGGGCTACATCGGTTTGACGAGGGTCAAGGATCGCCTCGGTGGCTACGATGTTTCTCCGGTTGGTCCCGAAAATGCGCCAAGCTCTGACATTTTCGGCCACAATCGAAAATGACCATGGCGCGGATGAAGACGCTGGCCGTTATTTCGATTCTGGCGCTGCTCACGATCTCGGGGGCTGCCTATACGGATCAGCTTCTGACCGTCGATCAACAGACGACGCAAGACGCGAACTGAAGCCGGCTGTGGGGGTCGGCTTTTCTATTTGGCTACTTTGGGGGACGACAACGATGCTTTCTATGGATCAATTCTTGAGATTCATCAGTGTGCCGGCGGTCATGGCCGCGTTCCTGATCGCATCGCAGGTCTCCGGGGCGGGAATTTTCCATTCTACGCCGGTGCAAATCGCCAGCCAGTGACAAGGGCTGCCTATCGCGCCACCTTCGAATAAACCAGCGACTGATCCTCGAAGTCCTCGATCGGGAGGTTGCTGACGTCGGTTGAGCTTTGGAAGCCCTGCAACGACATCATGCCTGCGGATTCGGCGGGACGTTCCGCCGAAGGCGTAGCAGCGAGCATGACGACCGCCGCAAAAGCAGAAATTATTAGCCGCTTCATGGAAAACTCCGTTCGGCTCTCACCCAAAGCCTGCGCCTCTTGACTAGCGCGGGCTGCAACGCAGCCATGTGAATGGCTTCACCCCTCACCTTTATGTGTCCTTATCCGGCACGGGCTGCTTAATGAGCGGCGGGGCAGGGCTCGCAATTCGGGCCCCAAAACGCGCGTCAGGTGATAGCTTTCCCAGTCTGTTCGCAGCGGCTATTGTCCTTAAAAGGCGGGGGAGAAACACCATGAACGACGGGACGCCCATTCGACCGATGGACGTGGAACTTGGCGCGAGCGGCGAAGAGTTCCAGAACCTTCACGAATTCGTTCGCAAGGCGCGCACGAACCTCAATCAGAATGCCTGGGACTATATTGTCGGGGCGGCCGAGACCGAGACCACCATGCGCCGCAACCGCATGGCGCTCGACGAGATTGCGTTCCGGCCGCGCGTGCTGCGTAACGTCGCCAAAGTCGACACCTCCGTCGAGGTGTTCGGCCGTAAATTGCGGTTGCCTGTCATGCTGGCGCCGGTCGGCGCGCTGGAGATGTTCGATCCCGACGCGGGCGCGGCCGTGGCGCGCGGAGCTGGCGCGTTCGGCGCCGCCCACATGCTGAGTTCGGTGACCGAACCGGGGCTCGAGAGAGCCGCCGAGGCCGCGCCCGACACCTTGCGCATTTTTCAGCTCTACGTTCGCGGCGGCGATGCCTTCGTCGAGGATTGCGTCGGCCGCGCCATCGCCAATGGCTACACCGCGTTCTGCCTGACCGTGGATACCGCGCATTACAGCCGGCGCGAACGCGATATCGCCAAGCGTTACGTCCGCGCCAGCCGCGTCCGTGCCACCGGGGGCGACTTCCAGAAGGGGCTGGAGTGGCGCACGGTGAAGCTGATCAAGGACAAATTCAAGATCCCGCTTGTCATCAAGGGGATCGCGACCGCGGAGGACACGGCGATTGCGCTGGATCACGGGGTTGACTGGATCTATGTGTCAAATCACGGCGGCCGCCAGCTCGACCATGGCCGCGGCGCCATGCAGGTGTTGCCCGAAATCGTCGCCGCCGTCGCCGGCCGTGCCAGGATCATGGTCGACGGTTCGTTCTGCCGCGGTACCGACATCGTCAAGGCGATCGCAATGGGAGCCGATCTCGTCGGCGTCGGCCGACTGCAATGCTGGGCGCTTGCGGCTGCGGGCGAGGCCGGCGTCGTGCGGATGCTGGAATTGCTGGAGGACGAGGTGATGCGGTGCCTGGGACTGCTCGGCGTGACGAGTTTCTCCGAACTCGACATGTCCTATCTGCACCCGGCGACGCCGGCCAATCTGCCCCATGTGTTCAGCGCATTCCCGCTGCTGGACATTGAGCCCTACCGTTATTGACGGCCGGCTCTCTCCGCGCCTTGGCGCGGAGAGGATTGGCAGACGGTAGTCAAGCGGCCTTGATGTCGCTCAGGAAGGCTTCGACTTGGGTCCGCATCGTCTCGGACTGCCTCGACAACTCGCTGGACGCCTGCAGCACCTGATGTGCCGCGGCGCCGGTATCGCCGGCGGCTTGCTGAACACCGGCCACGTTCGACGAGATTTCACCGGTGCCGAGCGCCGCCTGCTGCACGTTGCGTGCGATCTCCTGCGTGGCCGAGCCCTGTTCTTCCACCGCGCTGGCAATCGCCGAGGCAATCTCGTTCATATCGTTGATCGTGGTGGTGATCCCCTTGATGGCACCGACGGCCTCGCTGGATGATGTCTGGATCGACGAAATCTGGGCACTGATCTGATCCGTTGCCTTTGCGGTTTGCTCGGCGAGACTCTTGACCTCGGCGGCCACCACGGCGAATCCCCGGCCGGCCTCGCCGGCGCGTGCCGCTTCGATCGTGGCATTGAGCGCGAGGAGGTTGGTCTGGCCGGCGATATCGCTGATCAGCTTGACGACGTCGCCAATGCTGGCGGCGTCATTGAACAGGCCCTGCACCGTCGTGTTGGTGCGATCGGCTTCTGCCACGGCCTTCTGGGCGATCGCGGCCGATTGCGCTACCTGGCGGCCGATCTCGGTGACCGAACTGGCCAATTCTTCCGACGCCGCCGCCACGGTCTGTACG
>JBAQER010000968.1:0-17500 GCA_049286845.1 Bradyrhizobium sp. | reverse complement strand
GATTTGAGGAACGCGCGGCGCGCCACATCCTGCGGAAACATCGCGCGCATCACCGCGGAAGCGACCACGCCCTCGTAGCGCTTCTGCTCGCTCTCGACCGACGCCTGGATCTGCAATTGGGCCGCGGCCTGATGCTCGGCTTCGCTGACATGCTGGCCGCAGCTGCAGCCACCGGCACGAAGTCTGCGGTCGGGATCGAACGGATTGTCGAATGTGGACATGAAGCCCTCCTGCCTAAAGCTGAGGCAGAAGGAGCAAGGAGCATGCCATGTGCCGATTTCCGCGATTACCCAATCGGCACAAGCATTTCGCTGGATCATTGGCTCTTACGAAAATTCGTGATATACGAAAAATCGTAGGTCAATTACGATTTTTCGGAGTATTTTCGCATGGAGCTGGCGCCGCAACCGTTTGCCGGAGCCGTCCGCGACGCCGATCTGCGCACCCTGGCTTTCGACTATCTGGTCGAACCAACCCTGCTGCTCGATCCGCACGCCGACCAGATCATCGATGCCAATCCGGCCGCCTGCACCCTGCTCGGCTACGACCGGGCCTTGCTGCGGGAAACCAAGATCAGCGCCCTGCACGCCGGACAGTTGCCCGCGCTCATCGTGTTCACCCAGGCCGTGCTCGACAAGGGCGCGTACTGGACCAATGCGCTGACGCCGCGCCACGCCACCAGCCAGCCGCTGCGGCTCGAATATATGGGATCGCTGCTGCCGCATGACGGGCGCTCGCTGGTGCTGCTCACCATGAGCGATCTCGACCAGCGGCGCCGCCGAAATGTCGATGCCACCGCCGAGGACCACATGCGCAGCGGGCTCGCCGCATGGCAGCGGGTGGAACGGGTGTTCCAGGATATCGAGCGGGAGAACCAGCTGATCCTGCGCGCGGCCGGCGAAGGCATCTATGGCGTCAATGCCGAGGGCAAGACCACCTTCGTCAATCCCGCCGCGGAGCGGATGCTGGGCTGGGCCGCCGAGGAACTGGTCGGCAAGACGATCCATCCGATCGTTCACCACAGCCACCATGACGGCAGTCACTACCCCGACGAGGATTGCCCGATCTATGCCGCGTTCCGCGACGGCGCCGTCCACAACGTCGACGGCGAGGTGTTCTGGCGCAAGGACGGCTCGCCGGTGTGGGTCGAATATACGTCGACGCCGATCCGCGACCGCAGCATGGTGGTCGGCGCCGTGATCGTGTTTCGCGACGTCAGTCAGCGCCGCGAGGCCGATGAAAAGCTGCACGCCGCGCTCGCCGAAGTCGATCGGCTGCGCGAGCGGCTGGAACTGGAAAACGCCTATCTGCAGGAAGAAATCCGGATCGAGACCAATCCGCGCGGGATCATCGGCCAGAGCGCGGCGATCCAGAAGACGCTGCGCCAGGTCAAGCTCGTCGCCCCGACCGCCGCGGCGGTGATGATCACCGGCGAGTCCGGCACCGGCAAGGAGCTGATCGCGCGTGCCATTCATGAGGCCTCCGGCCGCCGCGACCGTCCGCTGATCCGCGTCAACTGCGCGGCTATTCCGCGAGAACTGTTCGAAAGCGAGTTCTTCGGGCACGTCAAGGGCGCCTTCACCGGCGCGGTGCGTGACCGCATCGGCCGGTTCGAGCTCGCCGACGGCGGCACGCTGTTTCTCGACGAAGTCGGAGAAATTCCGCTGGAACTGCAAGGCAAGCTGCTGCGTGTGCTGCAGGAAGGCAATTTCGAGCGGGTCGGCGAGGAGCGCACCCGCGCCGTGGATGTGCGCGTGATCGCCGCCACCAACCGGAACCTCAAGCAGGAAGTGCAGCGCGGCCGGTTTCGCGAGGATCTCTATTTCCGGCTCAACGTGTTTCCGGTGGAATCCGTGCCGCTGCGCGACCGCCGCGAGGACGTTCCACTACTCGCCCAGCACTTCCTGACGAGCGAGAGCAAGGAGCTGAGATCCGACCTGCGGCTGTCCGAAGGCGACGCGCGGCGGCTGTCGCGCTACGACTGGCCCGGCAACGTCCGCGAACTGCAGAACGTGATCGAGCGCGCGGCAATTCTTGCGCAAAATGGACGGTTGCGCATCGATCTGCCGGACATGCCGGGACCGCACGCGTCGTCCGGTTCCGGCCGGCAACAGGCGGAGCCACCGCCGGCCGTCATGACGTCGGCCGAAATGCGCGACCACGAGCGCGCCAACATCCTGGCCGCCCTCGAGGCCTGCAACGGCAAGGTGTTCGGCGCAGGCGGCGCCGCCGCGATGCTCGACATCAAGCCGACCACGCTGGCATCCCGCATGAAGGCGCTCGCGATCGCGCCTGCCCGTTCGCGGCAGGCAGGTGTTTGAGCCGCACGCGGTTCATAGCGTTTTCGAGCGAAGTGGGTACCGGTTCGCGTAAAGAAAACGCGTCAAAACAAAAGACTAGAGCCCGGGTCTGATTCAATCAGAACCGAAAAGGCTCTAGCACACGAGAAATCGCGTGACCTTTACGACGACTTCCTGATCTTGAAGCTCGCGAGATAGTCGTCGGGCTTCGCCGCGTCGAAGGTCTTGCCCATCACCGAGAACGACTTGTACGAGCTTGCCGGCGGAGTCAGACCCATCTCCTTCATGACCTTGGCCGTATCGGTCGCAAGGAAAACCTGCTCCGCCACCGACTTGTAATCCACGTCGCCCTTGATCTGGCCCCACCGCTTCATCTGCGTCAGCATCCAGACCGCGAAGGATTGCCAGGGGAACGGATCGAAGTCGACGCGCTTGGGGTCGGTCTTGATGCCGCCGAGTCCGTCGGCATAGGTGCCGGTCAGAACTTGCTCCAGCACGGTGACCGGGGCGTTGATGTAGTTCGCAGGAGCAATGGCTTCCGCAATCTGTTTGCGGTTTTCGGCCTTCGAGGCATACGCGGTGGCGTCGACGATCGCCCGCGTCAGCGCCGCAAAGCTGTTCGGCGATTGCGTAATGAACTCCCGGCTCGCCGCGAAGGTGCAGCAGGGATGCCCGTCCCAGATCTCCTTGGACAGGATGTGCAGGAAGCCGACGCCGTCATAGATCGCGCGCTGGCAGATGTTGTCGGGTGCGAGGAAGCCGTCGATATTGTCGGCGCG
The DNA here is from genome assembly GCA_049286845.1 of Bradyrhizobium sp. Lineage (GTDB taxonomy): Bacteria > Pseudomonadota > Alphaproteobacteria > Rhizobiales > Xanthobacteraceae > Bradyrhizobium. The sequence continues at coordinate 14,421 of JBAQER010000968.1, read as the reverse complement.
GAGGTTGGCGACCATTTCCGGCGGCGGTACCGAACGCAGTTGCACGTCGGTGTCGGGATCGAGGCCGTGCTCGGCGAGATAATAGCGCAGCAGGTAATTGTGCATCGAGTAATCGAACGGAATGGCGAATTTCATGCCCTTCCAGTCCTTCGGATTGCGCTTGTCCTTGTGCTTCATGGCAAGCGTGATGCCCTGCCCGTTGATGTTCTCGATCGCCGGCACGGTGAAGGGAATCGCATTGGCGCCGAGACCCAGCGAGATTGCGATCGGCATCGGCGCCAGCATGTGCGCGGCGTCGTATTCCTTGTTGATGGTCTTGTCGCGGATCACGGCCCAGCCGGCGGTCTTCACCACTTCGACATTGAGACCGTATTTCGAATAGAAGCCGAGCGGTGCGGCCATGATGATCGGCGTCGCGCAGGTGATCGGGATGAAGCCGACCTTGAGGTCCTTCTTCTCGGGCGTGCCCGCTTGCGCGAAAACCTCGGTCGCGGTCTGAAGCGGAAAGAATTGCGAGATCGCGGCAAGCGCGGTCGAAGCCCCGACCGATTTCAGGAAAGCCCGCCGCGCGGCGTCCTTGGGAAACATCGCGCGCATCACGGCTGAGGCAACGACGCCCTCGTAGCGCTGTTCCTCCGTCGGCGCCGGCTCGCAGCGCAGCGTCAGCGCAGCATCGTGCTCGGCCGAGGAGCCGTGCTGACCGCAGACGCAGCCCGACCGTGACAGCTTGCGATTGGCATCGAACGGATCATCGAAGGTGGACATGCCCATTCCTTTTTGGCTACCGGGAATTATCAAAATGCAGAGCACCGCCCTGGGCGCATTCACCGCCCAGCCGCTTGCGCGCGGCCGGGCGATGCAACGATTTGCGGGTTCTATGCCGCCTTTTCCGTCAGCCTGACGTCAGTCGGCAGACCTTCCTCGATCGGCAGCGCCGGATCGCGCGACCATTCGTTCCACGACCCGAAATACATCCGCACGTCCTTCACCCCGGCATTCTTCAGCGCGAGGAAGGTGTTGGAGGCCCGAGCGCCCTTGAAGCAATAGAGGTAGACCGGGGTATTCTGCGTGATGCCGACGGTGGCGCATTCGGCCAGGATCTCGTCCTTGGACTTGAAGCGCGGGCCCTCGGCGGTCGGCTTCATCATGCGATACCATTCGAGCCAGACGGCGCCGGGAATGCGTCCCTTGCGCGGGCAATAATCCTTGCCGTAGGGCGAGGAGCTGTCGCCGATCCATTCATCGACGTCGCGAACATCGAGCAAGGCGATGCCGGGCTTGCCGACCGCGGCCAGCATGGTCTTGGCGTCGATCAGGACGTCGCCGGCTTCCGGCACGATGCTGAACGAGGCCGGCTTCGGCGCCGGAACTTCCGTCGTGACCGGCATGCCATTGGCAGCCCAGGCGTCGAACCCGCCATGCAGCACCTTGACCTTGGGATAGCCGAGCATGCTCAGCAGGAAATAGCCGCGGCAGGACTGGCCGAAGCCGGAATTCATCGACTGTTCGTAGATGACGGCAGTTTCCTTGCCGGAGAGCCCGGCCTTGCCGAAGGCGTCGGCGAACTTTGTCTTCAATTCGCTCATGCCCTCGGGCGTGGAGGTGGCGAGGTAGGTGAAGATTTCATGCACATTGACGGCATTGGGGATGTGTCCCGCGCCGTAGGCTTCCGGATTGCGCGTGTCGATGATCACGCACGGCTCCTTGGCGAAGAACCCGGCGAGTTCGCCGGCAGAAATCAGAACGTCCGTCATGTCAGGCCTCTCCTGTTTTCGTCGTTGAAAGTTAGGGTCGATCCGATGTCTTCCAAAAATCTCCCTGCAGAACTTCTTCTGCAAAGCTCTCCTGCACACCTCCTTGCGAGTTTCCTTGCAAAACTCAGGCCTCTGCCAACATCTTGCGCAGCTGCTTGGTGGCCGGCGTCACGATGGCGACGAAATAGGCTTCGCGCAGCCTGCGCTGGGCGCGATGGCTCTTCAGGTAACCGCGCGCGCCGCAGTGAAGCATCGCCGCATGCGCGGCGGCGACGCTCGCATCGCCCGCCCTCAGGCGTAGCGCCACGACGCGGCGCCAATAGCTGTCGTCGGCGTTGTAGGGATCGCGCGCCAGTTGCATGGTTTCCAATTCAAGCTCGGTCAGCAGTTCCTGGAAATTGACCGGTTGCTGCGGCAGGAAGCGATTGACGTGGCCGAGGGGCGCGGCGACTTCGTTCATGACGGCGATGCAATCCCGGATCAGCCCGGTCGCCATGCCCGCCTGCAGCAGGATGAATCCGGCGCGGATCTTCTTCACGAACGGACCGGCGGGTGCTGCGAGAATCAGATCGTCGGACACGAAGGCATCACGAAACTGCACGCCATAGGTGCCGGTGCCGTCCATCGCAAGAAACGGCTTGCACGGCGTCAACGTGACCGCGGGATCGGAGCAGTCGGCGAGAAACATCACGATCTCGCCGGGCTTGTCCTCGATCTCGAAGATCGTGCCGAAGAGATGATCAGGTCCGAGATTGGACACCCAGGGCAGCGCGCCACGCACGACATAGCCGCCGTCGACTTTGCGTCCCTTCAATTTCAGCTTCTCGATTCCGTAGAAGGTCTTCATCGGATTGGACAGGCCGGTGCCGCCGAGAATCTTTCCCGACGAGACGCCGTCGGCGAGCCGCGCGACCAGCGCCGGATTGCCGGAATTGGTCACATACCAGGCCAGGGTGTTCTGGCACCACGCCATGAATGCGGTGGCGCCGCACACCTCGCCGAGCGCCGAGATCGATTGGATGGCGCAGCACAGATCGGCCGCGCCATCCTTCGGGCGGTGACTGCCCCAGGCCCCGGCGTCGCCGAGACGCCGGAGCAGTTCGGTCGGATAGACCGTACCGTCGTCGATCGCGGAGGCGAGCGGCGCGAGGTCCTTGCGTGCAATCGAAGCAACCGCTTCGACGACAGATGCCGGCAAGGGGTCGCCTACTTCGTCGACCGGCAAACGTGATACAGCCACTGGACTCATCGGAATCTCCGCACCGGTTTTCTGGGAAGCGATTGCACGCTTGCTGCCTCTACGCGCTGACCTCTAGATTGACCGGCCGGATGAAGGTGTTGGCGACCGGCGACCATTTCTTGACGTGGGTCACCAGCGCGTCGATCTCGGCCTGCGAAACGCCCTCGCAGACCATGTCGACCTTGACCCGCACGTCGGTGAAACCGACCGGCTTTTCGCTGACGTCGCCGGTGCCCCACACCGCGGTGATGTTGAGGTCGCCCTCGAGCTGCAGTTCGAGCTTGTTGACGATCCAGCCGCGATGCACCGCGTTGGCGTGCAGGCCGACCGCGAGGCAGGACCCCAGCGCCGCCAATGAAGCCTCCGACGGATTCGGCGCGGTGTCGTCACCGAGCAGGCCCGGCGGTTCGTCGACGATGTAGGGCGGCAGGTTGCGGATGTAGTTGGCGTGACGGAACTTGCCTTCGGCCACGGTCTTGCATTTCAAGGTCTTGATGACCTTCGGGTTGGCTTTGCTGGTGACGATGAGCTGTTCCAGCCCGTCCTTGTCGATCGGGGCAAGGCAGCCCGTCAGTACTGTTTTTTGAGCGACCGCGGTCATTGGTTTTCTCCCTAGAGGGTCAGGATACCGAACGGTCTGTTTCCTGCACGAAGCGTGCCAGACCGCGGCAGATGCGAAAACCCGAAGTCCTGAAACCGCTTAGGCCGCACGGCCTTGAAAACCGATCGGTAGCCTTCTGCTCAAATCAGATGCAATCGCTGCCTCGTCGCGGATATTTTGAGCAGCGCAAGATGCGGCTTGATGATCGCGCCTCATTTCGATTAACTGAGCGCATGCGCAAACCTGCTTCGAAGAAGCGTTCGACCGCGGCAAGTCTCGCAGCCGGCGATGACGAGTCGGCGCGCGGACGCCTGCTCAGCGCCGCGACGCGGCTGTTCTGCAAGAACGGAATCAACGCTACTGGCATTGACGCCATCATCAACGAGGCCGGCACCGCCAAGACCACGCTCTACAAGCTGTTCGGTTCGAAGACCAATCTGGTGCACGCCGTGCTGGAGACCGAAGGCAAGCAGTGGCGCGAATGGTTCATCGGCGCGATGGAATCAGGCGGCGGCGACCCGCAGACCAAGCTTTCGCGAATGTTTCCGGCGCTGAAGGACTGGTTCGGCGAGGAACGTTTTTATGGCTGCCCCTTCATCAATGCGGTCGGCGAGCACGACAAGGATCAGAAGCAGTTTCGCGCCATCGCGATGCGCCACAAGAAGGTGGTGCTGGCGCATCTGGAGAAACTCGCGGCCGAGATGGGCGCGGCGGAGCCGGATGTGCTCGCCCATCAGCTCGCGCTGCTGATCGACGGCGCCATCGTCGCCGCGATGGTGTCGCGCAATCCCGGCGTCGCCGACACCGCCGCCCTTGCCGCCGGTTCGCTGTTCGGGCCTTCGAAGGTGAAGAAGCCGAAACGCGCGGGCGACGCCCCTGCTCGGCTGGTGGCGGTGTGACAAGCGCACGCATCCCGCGAGCTCATGGTTCGAGACGCGCGGCGTTGCCGCGCTCCTCATCATGAGGCCACCGCTGCAAAGCGCCTAACGCGCTTCCGCCACGCTCGACTCCAGCCGCTCAAGTTGCGCGGCCAGATCGCCCTCGACCTCGGCGGAGGCCATGTTCACGACCCGGTAGCCCCGCGCCTCCAGCCATGCCTGCCGCGCCGCGCGGTCCTTGGCAATCACCTCGGTCTCATCGGGGTTGACCAGTTCGATCGCGATTCGGTGCACGAAGGAGACGAAATCCGGAATATGCCGGCCGACCGGGGTCTGGCGCTTGAACTGGCCGGCGAAGCGGCGGTCGGTGGTCAAAGCCTGCCAAAGGATGCGCTCGGCGTCGGTCGGGTTTCGCCGCAACAGCCGCGCCAGCCCCCGCACCGTGCCGCTCTCCGACGGCAGTGCGCCCTGCCCGTGCTCGGCCAGCAGCGCGCGCAATCGCGTCGCCTGTTCGCCGTCGAGCACGCCGCCCTTGGCCGGGCCCTTGCGCCCCTCGGCGATCGCCATCACCACGCCGTGCAGGGTGTGCATGTCCTGCTTGGTCGGATCCATGCGGGTGAAGATGTTGCGCAGATTGACCAGCATGGTCTCGCGCTTTTCGGCCGGGCGCAGGAATTCGACCTTGTCGAGTTCGCGCACCAGATTGTCGAAGAAGGCCTGCATCTGGTGCTGCGAGGCGGGCTCGGAGCGCTCGGGCATCGCAAACGGGAGCGTGCCTGCGGTCGAAAGCTTGAACCATTCGTAGCCGATCAGCAGCACTGCCTGCGCCAGGTTGAGCGAGGCGAAGCCCGGGTTGACCGGAAAGGTGATGATGCGGTTGGCGAGCGCGACCTCCTCGTTCTGCAACCCGTAGCGCTCGCGGCCGAACAGGATGCCGACCGTGCCGCCGGCTGCAATGCCGCCCACGACCTCCTGCGCGGCGGCTTCAGGCGCCACCACCGGCTTGGCCTGGTCATGGGCGCGGGCGGTGGTGGCGAACAACAGTGTGCAGTCGGCAACCGCCTGCTCGACGGTGTCGTAAAGTTCGACATGGTCCAGGATATGGTCGGCGCCGGAGGCGGCGCGGCGGGCGTGCACGTTCGGCCAGCCGTCGCGCGGATTGACGATTCTCAAACGCGTCAGTCCGAAATTGCCCATCGCGCGCGCGGCCATGCCGATGTTCTCGCCGAGCTGCGGCTCGACCAGAATGACAACGGGCCCGGCCAGCGTGACGCCTGATTTGGTCTTGTCGGTGCCCGAACCGGACATCTCACTTCACTTTCTGATTCAACGTCTCAAGGTTTTGAACGAGGTTCCGAGGAACCTCACCCAAGACCTTACGATCAATCGTATTGGATTGCCTGATGCGCAGGATTTCTCAAGTCAAATAACGGGGTTAGCGGCGTTATCTAACCCTCGGCCAAAACCTCAGGTAGCATCGGCATCGCCGCACCTTGCGCGCGTTCCGGTTTCGGATACGCTATCAATCACAATCGAAACGAACCTGCAAAGCCGCCGGACGGCCAGGGCACAAGGGAGGCTCCAATGCGCAGCAGATGGTCGCTGGCGATTGCCGGCGTGGTGCTGATTCTCGCCGGCGGCTTGCTCGCGCACTTCACCCAGACATCAGGCGGAATCAAGATCCAGGACGTCCGCTTCAAGGGCGCCAAGGGCAACATGATGAGCGCCCTGCTCTACATCCCGCCTAATGCAACCGCGCAGACCCCCGCCCCCGGCATCCTCGCGGTTCACGGCTACATCAATTCGCGCGAGACCCAGGACGGCTTTGCCATCGAGTTCGCCCGCCGCGGTTACGTCGTGCTCGCGCTCGACCAGACCGGCCACGGCTATAGCGATCCGCCGGCTTTCGCCAACGGCTTCGGCGGACCGGACGGACTGGCGCACCTGCGCAGCCTCGACATCGTCGACAAGAACAATATCGGGCTCGAGGGCCATTCGATGGGCGGCTGGACCGTGCTGGCTGCCGCCACCGCGATGCCCAACGACTACAAGTCGATGGTGCTGGAGGGCTCGTCCACCGGCAAGCCGTTTGCCGCCGAGGGCACCGCGAGCTGGCCGCGCAATGCCGCACTGGTGTTCGCGCAATACGAAGAATTCTCCAATTTGATGTGGGGCGTCGACCTTGCCCGCGACGTCACCAGGAGCCCGAAACTCTGGGCGCTGTTCGGCACGCAAGGCGCGGTCGAACCCGGCAAGGTCTATGGCGACATCGCGCAAGGCACCGCGCGGGTGCTCTATACGCCCGCGATCACCCATCCGGCCGAGCATATTTCGCACGAGGCGATCGGCTACAGCCTCGACTGGTTCGCCAAGACCTTGCAGGGCGGCACGCCGAGGCCGGCCGACGACCAGATCTGGTTCCGCAAGGAGATCGGCACGCTGATCGCGCTGGCAGGCTTTGTCGCGCTGCTGATCGGCGTGTTCGACGGGCTATTGGAAGCTTCGATGTTTTCGCGCCTGAGATTGCCTGAGATCGCCGACGGCACCATGCCGGAGCACGTCGCGGCATCCGGCGGCCGCTGGACCGCGGCGTTCATCCTGTCCGCCTTCATTCCGGCGTTGACCTATTATCCGGCGTTCGCGCTGGGCGGCACCTTCGTCAAGCCGTCGGCTTGGCTGCCGCAGGGCATCACCAACCAGATCCTGGTCTGGGTCGTCATCAATGCCCTGATCGCGCTGGCGCTGATGCCGTTCGCGCCCAAGCGCGCCAGCCGCGGCGGCATTGTCCTCCAGTCGGTGGTGATCGCGGTCCTGACCGTGATCGCCGGCTATGCCGCGCTGTGGCTGGCCGACCTCGTCTTCAAGATCGACTTCCGGTTCTGGATCGTCGCCTTGAAGCTGATGAGCGCCAAGCAATTTCTGATCTTCCTGATCTATCTGGTTCCGTTCACGGCGTTTTTCGTGATCGCGCTGCATGTGCTGCACCGGAATTTCTCGACCATGGCTTTGGGCCGCGGCGCGCTCTACCTCACCAATATTTTCGCGCTCACGCTCGGCTTCATCGTGCTCCTCGCCCTGCAATACGGCCTGCTCTGGCTCGGCGGAAAGCTGTTCAATCCGCTGCCCGATCCCGGCTTCGTGCCGCTTTCCACCATCGTCGCGATCCAGTTCGTGCCGCTCTTGGCCATCGCAGCCGTGATCGCGACCTTCACCTGGCGCCGCACCGGCTCCAGCCTGCCGGGCGCCCTGATCTGCGGCATGTTCGTTACCTGGTACGTGGTGGCCGGCACGGCGACGCAGGCGGCATTCTAGCCCCGGTTGCCGGATTGCCATTGATTAGCGCGCGGCTTTGCGAACCCGCAGGCGGCCGGCTGCGACCAACCCGCATGCCCGAGTATCTGCGCAGCAAGCTGGTGCCTGCCCGCCCCTCCATGGCCTCCGTCCACGGACGCGCAGAGGTCAGCCGCATCGCGCCAACGGACCCGGCCAAAGCGTTGGCTCTCGCGCACGCCATTCCCGATGCCTGGTATCGTGCCCAGGCGCTGTCCTTCGTCGCCGAGCATATCGGCGAATCGAGCGTCGCCGGGATTCTGAATGAGGCCGTCGCCGCCGCCTACGACTGTTCCGACGCCTACAACACCGTGGCCGTGATGTCCTGGCCGCTTCGGGCCGCCTGGTCCCGCGGGCACCGGGCCTATGCCCGGCGCGAACTCGAGCGAGTTATCGAACTGGCGCCCGAAGTCGAGCCACGCGCTTCGCGCGTGTTCGCCCTGCACTGCCTGTGGAGCGGCTGCGACTCGATGGACGAAGCCTTCGCCGGACCGGTCTGGCGATCGATCCGCGCTTTATGCAACCCTGACCATCACTGGCGCGCGGCACGGCTGTACCGCCATATCGCCGAGGTCTGGGAGGCGCGCCGTCCCGGCGCCGCGGCGGAGGTGATTGCGGCGATGCCGGCGGGCAAGGCGAGGGCCGCGCTGGAGCGCCGTTTCAGGCCGGTCTGAAATCGGTTCGGGCACGGCCCATTCGCCTTCCAGCCTTCGTTTCCGGGTGCTATAGCGACCCAGCTACCTTCCCACCCCATCCGAAACGCGCTGTTCCAAAAAGGCCCGATCTGTCATGGCAAAAATCAAGGTGACCAACCCCGTCGTCGAACTCGATGGCGACGAGATGACCCGGATCATCTGGCAATACATCAAGGACAAACTGATCAACCCGTTCCTCGATATCAACCTGATGTATTTCGACCTCGGGATGGAATACCGCGACAAGACCAACGACCAGGTCACCGTGGACGCCGCCAACGCCATCAAGAAGGTCGGCGTCGGCGTCAAATGCGCCACCATCACCCCCGACGAAGCCCGGGTGAAGGAATTCGGTCTGAAGGAAATGTGGAAGTCGCCGAACGGCACCATCCGCAACATCCTCGGCGGCGTGGTGTTCCGCGAACCGATCATCTGCAAGAACGTGCCGCGGCTGGTGCCGGGCTGGACCAAGCCCATCATCATCGGTCGCCACGCCTTCGGCGACCAGTACAAAGCCACCGATTTCAGGTTTCCCGGCAAGGGCGTGCTGACGATGAAATTCGTCGGCGACGACGGCAAGGTGATCGAACGCGAGGTTTACCAGGCCCCCGGCGCCGGCGTCGCGCTCGCCATGTACAACCTCGACGATTCCATCGCCGATTTTGCCCGCGCCTCGCTGAACCAGGGCCTGTCCAAGGGCTATTCGGTCTATCTCTCGACCAAGAACACCATCCTCAAGGTCTACGACGGGCGGTTCAAGGACATCTTCCAGGAGATCTACGACAACGAGTTCAAGGCCAAGTTCGAGGCGAAGAAGATCACCTACGAGCATCGCCTGATCGACGACATGGTCGCCGCCGCGATGAAGTGGTCGGGCGGTTACGTCTGGGCCTGCAAGAACTACGACGGCGACGTTCAGTCCGACACCATCGCGCAGGGCTACGGCTCGCTCGGCCTGATGACCTCGGTGCTGATGACGCCGGACGGCAACACGGTCGAGGCCGAAGCCGCCCACGGCACGGTGACGCGGCATTACCGCGAGCACCAGAAGGGCAAGGAGACCTCGACCAACTCCATCGCCTCGATCTTTGCCTGGACCCGCGGCCTGTCGCATCGCGCCAAGCTCGACAACAACGTGGAATTGGAAAAATTTGCGCTGACGCTGGAAAAGGTCTGCGTCGATACCGTCGAAGCCGGCTTCATGACCAAGGACCTCGCGCTTCTGGTTGGCGCCGACCAGCGCTGGCTGTCGACCACCGGGTTCCTCGACAAGGTCGCCGAAAACCTGACCAAGGCGATGGCGGCATAAACCAACGATGCCGGGGTTGGCTCTTCTTGGGGTTCAAGATGGAGAAGTCCAACCATGTCGCCATGTAAGAATGTCGCTGTCGCACTGACGCTGTTGTCAGGGGCGCTTGTGAGCGCCCATGCGGCCGAGACGCTACTTCCAGATGCCATCGCGGCGCCGGGAGAGACTATCGTGCTCACCGTGCACGCCGAAGGCGCGCAGCTGTACGAATGCAAAGCCGGTGCCGACAAGCCCGGCTGGGCGTTCCGCGAACCGATTGCGACACTTCTGGTCGATGGCAAGACCGTCGGCCGTCATTATACCGGACCGAACTGGGAGCATGGCGATGGCAGCGCCGTGGTCGGCAAGGTTGCCGCCAGCGCACCGGGCGCAACAGCAAAGGATATTCCCTGGCTGAAGCTCGAAGTGATTTCCCGGCGCGGCAACGGCGTCCTCGCCGGTGTCACGACGGTGCAGCGGATCAACACCCAAGGCGGAAAAATCGAGGGGGCTTGCGACAAGGCCGGCAGCTTCAGCAGCGCGCCCTACTCCGCCGACTACATATTCCTGCGCAAGGGTTAAGCGCCAGGGATTGAGCAACACGGCGCGCTGAAGGCCGCGCGCCGCCAATCGACGGAGGTTGCCCATGCTCTTCATGGTGATCGAACGCTTCAAGGACCGGGACCCGATCCCGGTCTACCGGCGCGTGCGTGATCCCGGGATCAAATTCCCGGAAGGGCTGACCTATGTCGGCAGCTGGATCGAACCCAATTTCGACCGCTGCTTTCAGCTGATGGAATGCGACGATGCGCGGTTGCTGCAGGAATGGATCCTCAGCAACCGCGACCTCGGCATGACCTTCGAGGTCGTCCCTGTGGTGCCGAGCAAGGAAACCCGGGAAGTCGTCGCGCCGTTTCTGGATAGGAAATAGCGCAGCGCCTCGCCGACTACACGACGACGCCGCCCTCGTCATCCGTTTCCGTGGCCTGCGCAATTTCATCCGGGGCGATGTCGCCCTTCTGCGCCTGCGCGGTATCGGCAAGCCGCGCCTTGACCACTTCCTGGACATGCGCGGCGAGTTTCGGCGCGCGCGCGATCAGGGCGTGAAAATCCTGCGCGTCCAGCGCCAGCAGATTCGACTTGCGCAGTGCGGTGACGGTGCCGCTGCGCTGGGTTCGCTGCAGCAGCGCAATCTCGCCGAAGAAGCTGCCGTCGGCAAGCCGCACCCGCTGGGCCGGCAGTTCGATCTCGACCTCGCCGGCGGCGATGAAATACATCGACGAGGCCGGCTCGCCGCGCCGCACCAGGATCTCGCCGGTCTCGACGGTCTGGGTGCGTAACAGCCGCATGATGTCGGCGATCTCCGTGGCGCGCAGATGCGCAAACAGCGGCACCCGCGCCAGCATGCCCCAGGTCACGATGAAGTCGTGACGGCGGACTTCATTGGCGAAGGCGCCGGAAATGATCGCCACCGGCAGCGCGATCATCACAAACCCGCCGACGATGGCAAAACTGGCCACAGTCTTGCCCATTGGCGTTACCGGAATAACGTCACCATAGCCGACGGTGCCGAGCGTCACGATCGCCCACCACATCGCCTGCGGAATGCTTCCAAACTTGTCAGGTTGGACCTCATGTTCGATCGCGTACAGCAGTGTCGCCAAGGTGAGCACCGCGCCGACCAGGATCACCAGACATCCGAACAGCGTACGCCGCTCGGCATGCACCGCCGCGAGCAAGGAGCGCATCGCCGTCGAATAGCGGACCAGCTTGAAGAACGGCAGCATGCTAAACAACACCAGCATCGGACGCTCGCCGCTGAATAGCGCTACGCCGGACGGCAGCACCGACAACAGATCAATGATGCCGAGGCTGGAGATCGCGTAGTGAAAGCGGGCATGCCATGGGCTCATCTCCCGGTATGGCGCATGTCCGGCAACGCTCCAGAGCCGCGCGGCATATTCGAGGGCAAAGATCGCGAGCGACCCCGCCTCGACCGCGCTGAGCAGCCAGCCGAACCGCGCATCGATCTCCGGAACCGACGCCAGCACCATCGCCGACACATTGATGACGACGATCCCGATGATCACATGCGCCAGCCGCGCGCTCGGCGTGTAGGGAATGTTGTCGTGTTCGAGGAGCTCGTAGACCCGGCGGCGCAGATCGTGACGTTGCATCGCGCTCTCCCCCGGGTGGATGGGCTCAGGCACTGCCCATCGCTTTTTCGATCGCCGAGAGTGCGGCCCCCGCCTTGGCGCCATCGGGACCGCCGGCCTGCGCCATGTCGGGCCGCCCCCCGCCGCCCTTGCCGCCGAGCGCCTCGGAGGCAATCTTGACGAGATCGACCGCGTTGAAGCGCGAGGTGAGATCGCTGGTGACGCCGACCACGACGCCGGCCTTGCCGTCGCCGGTGACGCCGACGATGGCGACCACGCCGGAGCCAAGCTGCTTCTTGCCGTCGTCGGCGAGGCTCTTGAGATCCTTCATCTCGATGCCTTCGACCGCGCGCGCCATCAGCTTCACGTTGCCGACCTCGCGGATGCCCGCGGCAGCCGCCGCTCCGTTGGAGCCGGAAGCGCCGCCGCCCATCGCGAGCTTCTTGCGCGCATCCGACAGATCGCGCTCCAGTTTCTTGCGCTCTTCCATCAAGGCCGCGATGCGCGCCGGCATCTCGTCGATCGAAGTGCGCAGTTCGCCCGCCGCCGATTTCGCCAGCGCAATGCTGTCGTTGGCGTGCTTGCGCGCATGGCGCCCGGTCAGCGCCTCGATGCGGCGGACGCCGGAGGCGACCGCGCTTTCGCCGGTCACCGAAATCAGGCCGATATCGCCGGTGCGCCTGACATGGGTGCCGCCGCACAATTCCACTGACCAGCCGAGCGCGTTGCTGCCCTGCTCGCGTGCCTGCCGGCCCATCGAGACCACGCGCACCTCGTCGCCGTATTTCTCGCCGAACAGCGCGCGCGCGCCGGCGTCGCGGGCGTCATCCACCGCCATCAGCCGGGTGACGACCTCTTCATTCTCCAGCACCACCTCGTTGGCGATGTCCTCGATGCGGGCGAGCTCGTCGTGGGTAATCGGCTTCGGATGCACGAAGTCGAAACGCAGGCGATCCGGCGCCACCAGCGAGCCGCGCTGGGCGATGTGGTCGCCGAGCACTTGGCGCAGCGCTTCGTGCAACAGATGCGTCGCGGAGTGATGGGCGCGGATCGACGAGCGCCTGGTGTGATCGACTTCGAGCGCCAGCGCCGTCCCCGGCTTCAGGGTGCCCTGCTCGACTTGACCCAGATGCACGAAGAGATCGCCGGCCTTCTTCTGGGTGTCGGTGACGCGGAAGCGCACGCCCTCGCCGGTCATGACCCCGGTATCGCCGACCTGGCCGCCGGACTCCGCATAGAACGGCGTTTGGTTCAGGACGACGGCGCCGCTCTCGCCCGCCTTCAGGCTCTCGACGTCGTTACCGTCCTTCACCAGTGCCGCGACCACGCCTTCGGCGGTCTCGGTCTCGTAGCCGAGGAATTCGGTGGCGCCGAGCTTCTCGCGCAGCGGAAACCAGACGTTCTCGCTGGCGGTATCGCCGGAGCCGGCCCATGCCGCGCGCGCCTTCGCCCGCTGCCGGTCCATCGCATCAGTGAAGGAGGCGAGGTCGACCGAGATGCCGCGGTTGCGCAGCGCGTCCTGGGTGAGGTCGAGCGGGAAGCCATAGGTGTCGTACAGCGTGAACGCGGTGTCGCCGTCGAACATGTCGCCCTTCTTCAGGCTCTCGCTCTTCTCCTCCAGAATAGTCAGTCCGCGTTCCAGCGTCTTGCGGAACCGGGTCTCTTCCAGCCGCAGCGTTTCCTCGATCAGGTTTTCGGCGCGCACCAGTTCGGGATAGGCCTGGCCCATCTCGCGCACCAGGGCCCAGACCAGCCGGTGCATCAGCGGGTCCTTGGCGCCGAGCAACTGCGCGTGGCGCATCGCGCGGCGCATGATGCGGCGCAACACATAGCCGCGGCCCTCGTTCGATGGCAGCACGCCGTCGGCGATCAAGAACGACGACGCGCGCAGATGGTCGGCGATCACGCGCAAGGAGGCCTTCTGCTCGCCCTTCGGATCGGCGCCGGTCAGTTCCGCGATGGCGCGGATCAGCGCGACGAACAGGTCGATGTCGTAATTGTCGTGCTGGCCCTGCAACACTGCGGCAACGCGTTCCAGCCCCGCGCCGGTGTCGATCGAGGGCTTCGGCAGCAGATTGCGCACGCCGCCTTCGAGCTGCTCGTATTGCATGAACACGAGATTCCAGATCTCGATGAAGCGGTCGCCGTCCTGCTCAGCCGAGCCCGGAGGGCCGCCCCAGATCTTGTCGCCGTGATCGTAGAAGATTTCCGAGCACGGCCCGCACGGACCGGTATCGCCCATCTGCCAGAAATTGTCCGAGCCCGCGATACGGATGATACGCGACTCCGGGAGCCCGGCGATCTTCTTCCAGAGATTGAAGGCCTCGTCGTCGTCGACATAGACGGTCGCGGTCAGCTTGTCCTTCGGCAGGCCAAATTCCTTGGTCACCAGATTCCATGCAAGCTCGATGGCGCGATCCTTGAAATAGTCGCCGAAGGAGAAATTGCCGAGCATCTCGAAGAAGGTGTGATGCCGCGC
>JBAQER010000967.1:0-4551 GCA_049286845.1 Bradyrhizobium sp. | reverse complement strand
ACCGCGTGCGCAAGCCTCAAACCGTCCATACTGCCGGGCATCTGGATGTCGGTGAGCAGCAAAGCGATGTCGGATCTGGACTCGAGGATTGTGACGGCTTCGTCAGCGTCCACAGCCTGAACCGAGGTATAGCCGGCGTCCTCCACCATATCGACCGCGCGCATCCGCAGCAGCATCTCATCTTCAACGACGAGAACGACTGCGGGGGGAGCGGGATGATCCAGAACCATCATTAAGTGGGCATTTCGTACGTGAGTGAAGCAATCATCAGCATGTGCCCTGTAGCACGGTATTGCAGAAGCCGATAGCGCCGGCATGGTCGCGATTACGGCGACGCTATCAGCAAGAATTATTCATTTGAGCTTCTTCTTGAAGCCGCGTTATCGCGACTAGGAGCGAACGTTTTCGAGGCTTCAGAGTTCCATTATCAAATTGAGCCACCGCCATCGGGGCTCGATTGCAGCATGCGGAACACATTGCCATCGCCACTCCAGCCGCGCTGTCTGTACGAGTCGGAGGACCCGGAGAATTTCTCCGGGCTCTCTTTCCAACTCAGTAGCGGTCGGTGCCGATACCAACGCTCACACCAGGCGCTCGGAAACCAATACTTCCGCCCCGATCTTCGTCGTACCCCCGGCGCTCGATATGACGCCCACGAGGAGCGTATCCGTACGCATCACCGGACTCACGGATGATGACACGGCGTTCACTGCGTTCGCGCCAGCAACGGCCGTTTTCATTACAGACCATGCGAACGTTTTGAATATTGCTCCCCGGTGAAACTGATACGTCGGCGGAAAGCGGTGCAGCGGAAGCCGCAGTCATGAAAAGCGCACTTGCCCCGACTGCCAGAGTGATCGCGAGACTGTTCATAGTATATCTCCAAAAGTGATTGTGTCAGAAAAGACAATAGGCTCGCGAGACAATGGTTCCAGGAGCCGAGCAGCGAATTACTCTGGCCGTGGACGCGCGAAAATTCCGGCGATGGGGGTTATCTGTCTAATGGTCCAGCAGATCTAATCGACGTAGGCCGCCCTAGCCGCGATCTTTCTTGACCTTCGGCGGGTGCTTTGCGCTGGGCTGCGTGTTGCGGACGGCCTCGGCCAGCATCTGGCGCAGCTCAGCCTTCGTCTTCGGCGGCGCCCGTGTGATAGATGCTTGCCAGTGAGCCATGATTGCTATGTGGGGATGCCCGAGGGGGAATTAAACCCCGCTGGAGACTGAGCAACCAGGGAACTCAAGTCAGGCAACGCGAAGTGTCCCAGGACATGCGCCGTGATTTAGTAGGCCTTTAGGACCACGCACAGGTTGCTATTGGGGCCGGAGTAGCCATCTTATGAAATAGCGCATCGGATCGCTGCAACAGCCCACATCCCGAAGCGCGACGCATTAGTTAAATCTTAATGACGGATCGACCAACGGCATATCGCTTCGATATGCGCGTTTCCGGTCAGGATAATCCATGCCTATCGAACACGCCGCGGTGCAGGTCGTGCGCAAACCCTGGGGGGTCAACGATCTCCATCCCTGGAGCCTGACCGACGGTTCAGGTGACGCCGTCGGAGAGCTGTTGTTTCAGCGTGCCGATAAAGCTGCGCCACCCGCCGCCCTGCTGCTCAAATTGCTGTTCACCAGCGAGCCGTTGTCGATCCAGGTTCATCCCGACGACGCATTTGCACACTCAATCGGACTGCCGAACGGCAAGACCGAAGCATGGTACATCCTCTCGGCAAAGCCAGGCGCGCAGGTCGCCGTCGGACTGAAACGAAACCTCACACCACAGGAATTGCGCGCGGCGATCAGGGATGGCTCGATTGCCGGGCTCGTTGACTGGCATTCGGCCACGAAAGGCGACACCATCGTCGTTCCGGCCGGTACGATCCACGCCATCGGCGCGGGTATCGTGCTCGCCGAAATTCAGCAGCGCAGCGACGCGACGTTTCGCCTGTTTGACTATGGCCGGCCGCGCGAGTTGCACGAAGACAACGCCGTTGCCGCTTCCTGTGCCGGGCCACTTCAAGCCCAAGCCGGTCCGCGTCGTCTCACCGCTGCTCGAACGGCCCTCGCCGCAATCCCGCATTTCGTCATTGAGCGGATCAATCTTCCGGCGAATTCGAATTGGATACTCAACGCCGACCGGGAAACCTGGGTTCTGGTGATCGAAGGGCATGCGCAGGTCGGCCCGACAAGCGCGTCGGTCGGCGATGCGATGTTTGTCGAAGGCGATCGCGCCGGCATTGAAGCCGGGGCTGACGGGATGAGCGCTCTGATCGCTTATCCGGGACCGGATCCGATCATGTCGTTGCTGCAGGAATCCGGAGAGCAAATGACTTCATCTGCCGACACGTCCACCCTGCGCTCGTTGCTGAAGCCGAATGAGATTGTCGAGGCCCGGACATGACGCCGCTCCGCCGTATCGCCTTCATCGGCAATTCGCTTCCCCGCCGTTGCGGGATTGCCACCTTCACAACTGACCTGCAGCAGGCGGTATCAACTTCACGCCCGGATCTCGAGACCGGCATCGTGGCGATGACCGACCACGGCCAGACCTATGATTATCCCGCTTCGGTCACCTTGCAGATCAAGGACGGCAACGTCGAGGAATACGTGCGCGCCGCAGATTTCCTCAACGCCGGCCGGTTCGACGCGGTTTGCCTGCAGCACGAATTCGGGATTTTCGGCGGCGAGGCCGGGGCTCACATCCTCATGCTGCTGTCGCGCCTGACCATTCCGGTGGTGACGACGCTCCATACCGTACTGGCCAAGCCGACGGCCGCGCAACGCGCTGTGATGGAGCAAATCGTCAAAGGCTCGTCGAAGATCGTGGTGATGGCCAACAAGGGCCGCGAATTGCTGCGCAGCATCTATCAGGTCCCCGAAGAAAAGATCGAGGTCATTGCCCACGGCATCCCCGACGTTGCGTTCGTCGGTCCCGATGCGGCCAAGGCCCGGCTCGGATTTAGCGGGCGGTCGGTGGTTCTGACGTTCGGCCTGTTGTCGCCCAACAAGGGGATCGAAGTCATGATCGACGCCATGCCGTCGATCCTGAAGCGCCGCCCCGATGCAGTGTATGTGGTGCTCGGCGCAACGCACCCCAATCTGGTCAGAGACCAGGGCGAAGCCTATCGCGAAAGCCTGCTCGCGCGCGCATGTGAGCTTGGCGTCGAAGACCACGTGGTGTTTCTGGATCAGTTCGTCGATCAGCCCACGCTGCTCGAATTCATCTCGATGTGCGACGTCTATGTCACGCCTTATCTCAATGAGGCGCAGATGACGTCAGGCACATTGGCCTACAGCTACGGACTGGGAAAGCCGGTCGTCTCGACGCCCTACTGGCACGCGCATGAACTGCTGGCTGACGGACGCGGCGTTCTGGTTCCTTTTGGCGACGCGGTGGCGACCGGCCGTGAAATCGCGGAATTGCTCACCGACGACTCTCGCCGCCAGGCGATATGCAAGCGCGCCTATGCGGTCAGCCGATCGATGACATGGCAGCGCACCGCCGAACGCTACCTGTCTGCCTTCGAGAATGCGCGACAGGGTCATTGGCTCCAGGCCCTTGCCCTCCCCGAGAGGAAGGCGGCGCCCGAACCACAGAGCCCCGGCCTGCCCGCGATGCGAATCGATCATTTTCTGTCGATGTGCGACGATACCGGCCTGTTTCAGCACGCGGTGCATTCGGTACCCGATCGATCGCACGGCTATTGCGTCGATGACAACGCTCGTGCGCTGCTGTTGGCGTGCGCCCTCAATAATCGTGGCGAACAGCGGCTGCCGGAAATTCTAACGACCCGCTTTGCCGCCTTCGTGCAGCATGCGTGGAACCCCGATACGCGGCGGTTCCGCAACTTCATGGGCTTCGGCCGGAGCTGGCTCGAGCCAAGCGGCTCGGAGGATAGTCACGCGCGCACGCTCTGGGCCCTGGGCGAGTGCGCCCGCAGCGACGCCAGTCCGTCGCGACGCCGCTGGGCCGCATCCCTGTTCGCGGAAGCACTTTCGGGCGCGCAAGCGTTTGGCTCGCCGCGCGCGTGGGCATTCACGCTGCTGGGTCTGGACGCCTATTGTGCGGCTTCTCCCGATGATCTGCACGCCCGGGACGTCCGGCCCGTTCTTGCGGACAGGCTGATGAGACTTCTCGCGTCGGTCGAGACACCGGACTGGGTGTGGTTCGAAGAAGGTCTGGCCTACGACAACGCGCGCCTGCCGCAGGCCCTGATGATGACAGGCATGGCGACGCAAACGCCCGCCTATGTTGAGGCGGGTTTGAGAACGCTGCGCTGGCTGATGACTCAGCAAACGGCGCCAGCCGGTCATTTCCGCCCCGTCGGCACAGCCGGATTCGGGGAACAGCGGCGGCAGCCCCGCGCCTTCGATCAGCAGCCGGTGGAAGCCGCGGCAACAATCTCAGCCTGTGTCGCTGCATGGCGCGCCGATGGCGATCCCGAATGGAAAGCCGTGGCGAGGCGGGTATTCGCGTGGTTTCTCGGCAGCAACGACCTCACCGTGGCGCTGGCCGATCCCGAGACCGGCAGTTGCCGTGATGGTCTGCAT
>JBAQER010000966.1:0-1525 GCA_049286845.1 Bradyrhizobium sp. | reverse complement strand
CCCCGATGGGCACCACGCCGCGCATAAAACCCTACAAGGTGGCTGCGGTGTTCGAGGTCGGGATGTCGGAATATGACGGCATCTTCGTCTTCATGCCGCTGCCGGAGGCGCAGGCCTATTTCAACCGCAAGGACGACGTCACCGCGATCGAGGTGTTCACCACCAATCCCGACCGGATCGACGCCTTCCGCAAGAGCGTGACCGAGGCGGCGGGACGGCCGGTGTTCCTGGTCGACTGGCGGCAGCGCAACTCGACCTTCTTCAATGCGCTGCAGGTCGAACGCAACGTGATGTTCCTGATCCTGACCATGATCGTGCTGGTCGCCGCCTTGAACATCGTCTCGGGCCTGATCATGCTGGTGAAGGACAAGGGCAGCGACATCGCGATCCTGCGCACCATGGGCGCCTCGCAGGGCTCGATCATGCGGGTGTTCCTGATCACCGGGGCTGCGATCGGCGTGGTCGGCACGCTGACCGGGTTTTTCGTCGGTCTCCTGATCTGCCTCAATATCGAATCGATCCGGCAATTCCTGTCCTGGCTCACCAATACCGAGCTGTTTTCGCCGGAGCTCTACTTCCTGTCCAAGCTGCCGGCCGAGGTCGATTTCGGCGAGACTACCGCCGTCGTGATCATGGCGCTGACGCTGTCGTTCCTCGCCACACTCTATCCGTCGTGGCGTGCCGCGCGCCTCGACCCCGTCGATGCGCTCCGGTACGAGTGAGGGCGAGATGGAGCAGGAGGCAGAAGATGTACCGGTCGTCTATCTCCACGAGATAAAGCGCCAGTACATCCAAGGCACGGAGACCTTGACCATTCTCAACGGCGCCAAGCTTGCGCTGTGGGCGGGGCAGTCGGTCGCGCTGGTGGCGCCGTCGGGCGCCGGCAAATCGACGCTGCTGCATATCGCGGGCCTCCTGGAGACGCCCGACGACGGCGAGGTCTACATCGGCGGCGCGCCGACCTCGCAATTGTCGGACATCGAGCGAACCCTGATCCGCCGCACCGACATCGGCTTCGTCTATCAGTCGCACCGGCTGCTGCCGGAATTCTCCGCGCTCGAAAACGTCATGCTGCCGCAGATGATCCGCGGCCTGAAACGCGCCGAGACCGTCAAGCGCGCCACCGAAATCCTCGCCTATCTCGGCCTCGGCGATCGTATCAAGCACCGGCCGGCGGAATTGTCGGGCGGCGAGCAGCAGCGGGTGGCGATCGCGCGTGCGGTAGCCAATGCGCCGCGCGTGCTGTTCGCCGATGAGCCGACCGGCAACCTCGATCCCCACACCGCCGACCACGTGTTCGGGGCGATGATGCAGCTCGTCAAGGCGACGCGCGTCGCGATGCTGATCGTGACCCACAACATGGAGCTGGCCGGCCGCATGGACCGCCGCGTGTCGCTCGAGGAGGGCCAGGTCGTCGAGCTGGACTAGCTTGAGGGCTGGGCACGGCGTCCCCCCGGCGGTGCAGGGCGGCCTGGACAAAAAACGCGAAAACGACCCCATGCACGGTAAGGTAGACCCCCGCTCG
>JBAQER010000965.1:0-1527 GCA_049286845.1 Bradyrhizobium sp. | reverse complement strand
CCCTTCAACTGGAGCATGCCGTTATGCATCCAGTAGCGGGCGAAGGTCTTGCAGGTGTAGCTCTCCGTCTGCGCGATCTCGTTCTCATGGTGCGGGAAGATCAGGTCATTCCCGCCGCCGTGGATGTCGATCTGCTCGCCCAGCTCGGTCAGGTTCATGGCCGAGCACTCGATGTGCCAGCCCGGCCGTCCCTTGCCCCAGGGCGAATCCCAGGAGGGCTCGCCTGGCTTGGCTGCCTTCCACAGGGCAAAGTCCATGGGGTGTTCCTTGGCCTCGCCGACCTCGATGCGCGAACCGGCCTGCATGTCGTCCAGCTTGCGCCCGGAGAGCTTGCCGTAATCGGGGTCCTTCGTGACGCGGAAATAAACGTCCCCGTTTCCGGGCGCGTAGGCATAACCGGACTCGCCCAGCTCCTCGACCATGTGGATGATCTGTTTCATCGACTGCGTGGCGCGCGGGTTGGCCGCCGCAGGCAGCACGTTCAGGTCGGCCAGGTTGCGCGAGTATTCGTCGATGTAGTGCTGGGCCAGCTTGAAGGGGTCTTCGCCCAGCTGGTTGGCGCGGTTGATGATCTTGTCGTCCACGTCGGTGAAGTTCATCACCAGGCGCACGGTATAGCCGCGGTATTCGAGATAGCGCCGGATGATATCGAAGACCAGTGCAGACATGGCATGGCCCAGGTGGGCGTCGTTGTAGACGGTGACGCCGCACACGTACATCTTTACCAGGTTGGGCTCGAGGGTCTGGAAGTCCTCGGTCTTGCGGGTGAGGGTGTTGTAGATGCGAAGCATAAGTGCCTTTTAACGCACGGAATTCCCGCGAGGCTCAAGTTCGGGCGGGCGCCGCGGATCATTCCGGATTGTAATGCCTTTTTGCGAGTTTACTTCCTCTTTTTCCCGTTGTCGCTCTCGTCCACGCGGGCAAAGATCATGCGCCCGGCGGCGGTCTGCAGCACCTTGGTGACGTTCACATCCATATACTCGCCGATGTAGTCCTTGCCGTTCTCGACCACCACCATGGTGCCGTCGTCCATGTAGCCGACGCCCTGCCCGCTCTCCTTGCCTTCCTGGATGACGTTGATGCGCAGGATCTCGCCGGGCAGCACCACCGACTTGACCGCGTTGGCCAGCTCGTTGATGTTGAGCACGGTCACGCCCTGCAGCTCGGCGATGCGGTTCAGGTTGTAATCGTTGGTCAGCACGGGGCTCTTCAGCTGCTTGCCCAGGACGATGAGCTTGTCGTCCACCTCGCGCACGCCTTCCACGTCGATGTCGCTGATGCGCACCAGGATGTTGGGCAGCTTCTGCAGCTCGGACAGCACCTCCATGCCACGCCGGCCGCGCTGGCGGCGCAGCCCGTCGGGCGAGTCGGCGATGTACTGCAGCTCGTTCAGGACAAAGCGCGGGATCAACAGCGTGCCGGGCAGGAAACCCGTACGGGCGATGTCGGAGACGCGCCCGTCGATGATCACACTGGTATCCAGTAAGATGTTACGGTTGAGGTTCGTCCAGGAGGAGCCGGAGCCGC
>JBAQER010000964.1:0-15317 GCA_049286845.1 Bradyrhizobium sp. | reverse complement strand
CTATCTCACCATTCGCGGCAAGGCGCTGGAGAGCGGCACCGAAGGCGACGTCGTCAACGTGCTCAACCTGCAATCCAAGCGCACCGTCTCCGGCGTCGTCACCGGCCGCGGCCAGGTCTCGATCACGGTCGCGACGCCCCGCCTGCCCGACACGTCAGACGCGACCTCCGCCATCGGATCGGCGCCGGTTGCCGTCGCCGCCGCCAACGCAACTGCACCCGTGTCTCCAAAAGCCGAGTAATGTAGATGTACGCCTCTCGTATCAACCGCTTCATCCTGACCGGCGCGCTGCTGGCGACCGCCACCCTTGCAAGCGGGTGTTCGTCGATCGACCGGCTGTCGCAGATCGGCGAGAAGCCGAAGCTGACCGAGATCGAAAATCCGACGGCGCAGCCCGGCTACAAGCCGGTGCAGATGCCGATGCCGAAGCCGGAGACCGCCTCCTACAACGCCAATTCGTTGTGGCGCAACGGCAGCCGCGCCTTCTTCAAGGATCAGCGCGCCGCGAGGATCGGCGACATTCTCACCATCACCGTGAATTTCACCGACAAGGCCAATATCGCCAACGAGACCCAGCGCAGCCGCACCAACAAGGAAGATTCGGGCATCACCGACTTCATCGGCTCCCAAACGATAACGCAAGCCAACAAAATCCTGCCCGGCCGCATCCTGACCACGGACTCCACGTCTTCCAGCGACGGCAAGGGTTCGGTCAATCGCCAGGAAGCCCTGCAGACCAGCGTCGCCGCCGTGGTGACGCAGGTGCTGCCGAACGGCAATCTAGTGGTCGAGGGCAAGCAGGAGATCCGGGTCAATTTCGAAATCCGCGAACTGATCGTCGCCGGCATCGTGCGCCCGGAGGACATCCAGAGCGACAACACCATCGACTCCTCGAAGATCGCGCAGGCCCGCATCGCCTATGGCGGCCGCGGCCAGATCACCGACGTCCAGCAGCCGCGATACGGCCAGCAGGTGATGGACGTGCTGCTGCCGTTCTAGCCCTTCTTGAAGAGCTCCCACACCTCATTGCGAACCTAGGCGCGATGAAGTGTTCCAACGCGGCCTCCGTCAGCTCCCCTGGCGGAGGCCGTGGTTGTTTCCGGCGCTACCGAGCGACGGCCAATAAACGCCGTCAGCCTACTTCCGCACGATATGCTTGGCCGGCGTCACCGTGCTGGCGGGTGCGGCCTCCGAGATCGAGAACGTCAGCCAGGTGTTCCAGCCAGATGGCCGGTTGGCGGCGTCGAACTCGCCATATCCCTTCAGGCCGAGAAATGCCTGGTTGCTGCCGATGGGGAAGATATATCCGATCTGCGGGCCGGCGCCGAGAACGCGCGAGCGGAAGCCACCGAGAACGGCGGGTTGACCGAAGTCGTCGGTGATCTGCTGGTAGGCGTAGCCGACGAAGCCGACAAAGACCTGCTTCGACAGGAACTTCGACACGCCCCAGTCCAGATGGAAATCGATGCCGCTCTGGTACTGGGTATCGGGGTTCTTGAAATTGTAGGTGAAGCCGCCGACGGCCGAGAATTCGGTGCCGGTCGCGGGATTCAAATAGGTGTAACCGCCGCCGAAGTCGATGGCGCCGTGACCGATGCCGATATTGGCCAGCCGGTTCGGATTGTAGTCGCCGACGGGAATGTCGCCCGCGCCGTAAACCATGTAGTTGTGGACGCCGTTGTTCCACTTCAGCCTCAAGGTCGGATAGAGATCGCCATAAGAGACGAGCGCATCTTCGAGGAATCCGTTGCGCGTGGTCACGATCGGCCCCGCCGCCACCGTCAATGTGCCGGCGAGGCTCGCGGAATTTCTGCCGTAGACGCTGGCGAGCGTCGCCGACAACTGGCCGCCGAGCACCGGCGTTGCAAAGGTATAGGTCGGCGCGATGAACACCAGATCGGCCTGGCCGCGCAGGGCCAGATTAAGATCGATGTTGACGGTCGGGGAAAATCTTCCGACCTGGAATTCCCGCGATGCCGCCGCCGCCCCCGACGCGCTCACGGAG
Organism: Bradyrhizobium sp.; assembly: GCA_049286845.1. Taxonomy (GTDB): domain Bacteria; phylum Pseudomonadota; class Alphaproteobacteria; order Rhizobiales; family Xanthobacteraceae; genus Bradyrhizobium. The sequence continues at coordinate 13,312 of JBAQER010000964.1, read as the reverse complement.
GTATGGTAGTAGATGGCGGCCACCGACCAGCCCGGCGTGGCCGGCGTTGCGGCGAGGCTGCCGTATAATCCCGGAAGCCAGAACGAGATACCGCTTTCGTCGGCACGCGACATCCCAGGCGACAATGCAAGAGCCGCGCTCACCGCCAACAGGCCTGCCCGCCATCCATTTCGTGCCATCGCAAGCCTCCAGGTGCCAGACGATTTGCCAGCCAAGTCGAACGCTTCGAACAGTGGGGCACACGCGGCGCACGAAGTCCGTGGCTTACTTGCAACAATTAAGAGAAATGCGCCGGTGCGCCGCACCTATGATCGCTGCCCACCCGGATTTTCTGACCTCGTCAGCGCCATAGACGGTTCACGTTTCTTTCACTCACGTCGGCCCGTCGGCCGCCGACCCTTTGACCTGCATCAACAAGCAGGCCTTCCTATCGGATCATTTTGAGGTTCTGAAATGGAGGAGACTGACATGAAGCTCTCGATCGCATTATCGGCGCTGCTGGTAACCGGGCTCATGGCCGCCAGCACCGAACAAGCCAGCGCCGTGGTTTACTGCCAATACGTCGAGTATCCCGTCGGCTGTGTCGTAAGGCCCGGCGTCGTGCTGCGCCCGCGGCCAGTCGCGCGAGCCGTGGTGACTCCCGGTGTCGGCGTCCGTGGAACGCCGATGAACCGTGGCGGTCCGGTCAATCGCGTCGGCAGGCGCTGACAGCGCCATTCTTCCGAGACGTCGAGCAGGCGGCTTATTCCAACCGCTCCCCGGACGTCGCTGTCCATTGCGTTCGGCGCTTAGCTTTCGAACGCTTCGTCGTTTCTCAATTTTTCGTCTGGAGGCGGTCATTATGAAATGTTCAGCTTTGATGACGCGACCAACTTTAGTGGCCACAGCACTCTTCTTGATGGCGTCACCAGTTCCGGTGGACGCCCAGCCTGTCGTCGCGCCTCCGCCGGTCGTGCTACCGACCGATCGCTCGGTGCTGCCAATTCCAGAACCCCAGTATCCGCACAGCACCGTGTTTGACGCACGCAATGCGACGCCGCCGCCGCGATTCGAGGTCAAGGCGCCAGCCGCCGCGCCCAACGTTCTCATTGTGCTGATCGACGACATGGGCTTCGGACAATCGAGCGCATTCGGCGGGCCGGTAAGGATGCCAACGGTGGAGAAGCTCGCCAACGAGGGTCTGCGCTACAACGAGTTTCACACCACGGCACTTTGCTCGCCGACACGAGCCGCGCTGCTCAGCGGTCGCAATCATCACATGAACAACATGGGCTCGATTACCGAGACCGCTACCGCTTTCCCCGGGCAGACCGGGCAGCGCCCCAATAGCGTCGCGCCGGTCGCGGAGATGCTGCGGCTCAACGGCTACAGCACTGCCGCGTTCGGCAAGTCGCACGAGACCGCGGCTTGGGAGGTCAGCCCCTCCGGCCCGACCGACCGTTGGCCGACCCGCTCCGGCTTCGACAAATTCTATGGATTCATCGGTGGCGAGACCAACCAATGGGCGCCGCTGCTCTACGACGGCATGACCCTGGTCGAACCGTCGCAGGACCCGAACTATCATTTCATGAATGATATGACCAACCAGGCGATCGACTGGATCCAGTACCAGAAGTCGCTGACGCCGGATAAGCCGTTCTTCATGTACTTCGCACCCGGCGCCACCCACGCGCCGCATCAGGTGCCTAAGGAGTGGATCGCCAAGTACAAGGGCAAGTTCGATCAGGGCTGGGACAAGCTGCGCGAGGAGACGCTGGCGCGCCAGATCAAGCTGGGCGTGGTGCCGCCCGACACCAGGCTCGCGCCCAAGCCGGAAGCCATCAAGGATTGGGACAAGCTCGGCGCCGACGAGAAGAAGCTGTTCGCCCGGCAGATGGAAGTGTTCGCCGGCTTTGGCGAATACGCTGACACCGAGATCGGCCGCCTGATCGACGCCATCAAGGCGACCGGCCAACTCGACAACACGCTGGTATTCTACATCGTCGGCGACAACGGCGCGAGCGCCGAAGGCGGCATGAACGGGCTGTTCAGCGAGATGACCTATTTCAATGGCGTGCAAGAGACCGTCCAGGACATCATCAGGCATTACGACGAACTCGGCAGCCCCTCGACCTACGGTCACTACGCCGCCGGGTGGGCGGTCGCGGGCGACACACCCTTCACCTGGACCAAGCAGGTCGCCTCCAGCTACGGCGGCACCCGCAACGGCATGGTGGTTCACTGGCCAAAGGGAATCGCGGCGAAGGGCGAGGTGCGCTCGCAGTGGCATCACGTCATCGACATCGCGCCGACGATCCTCGAAGCGGCTGGCTTGCCCGAACCGAAGAGCGTCAATGGAACGCCGCAGACTCCCATCGAAGGCGCGAGCATGGCCTATACCTTCGCCAATCCGAAGGCGCCGAGCACTCACACCACGCAGTATTTCGAGATCTTCGGCAACCGCGCGATCTACAGTGACGGCTGGCTGGCCGGCACGGTTCACCGGGCGGCGTGGGAAACCAAGCCGCGCCGGCCGCTCGAACAGGATATCTGGGAACTCTACGATACGCGGTCGGACTTCAGCCTGAGGAATGATCTGGCTGCCAGGAATCCCGACAAGCTGAAGGAAATGCAGGAACTCTTCCTGAAGGAAGCGGTCAAATATACCGTTCTGCCGCTCGACGACCGGACCCTGGAGCGTACCAACGCCTTGCTCGTAGGACGCCCCGACCTGATGGCGGGCCGCACCTCCTTGACCGTTTACCAGGGAATGCTCGGCATGTCAGAGAATGTCTTCATCAACCTGAAGAACCAGTCCCACACGATTACAGCGGACGTGGAAGTCCCGAAGACCGGCGCCAACGGTGCGATCATTGCCCAGGCCGGGCGGTTCGGCGGCTGGAGTCTCTATCTGAAGGACGGCAAGCCGACCTACACTTACAATTTTCTCGGCCTGCAGCGTTACACGATAGCCGCCAAGCAGGCGCTGCCTGCCGGGAAAGGGACGCTGCGCTTCGAGTTCGCCTATGACGGCGGCGGTCTCGGCAAGGGCGGCGTCGGCACGATACTGTTCAACGGGAAAACCGTCGCCACCGGCCGCGTCGATCGTACCCAGTGCTGCTTCTTCTCTGCGGATGACGGCACAGACGTCGGCGCGGATGAGGGCACACCCGTCACCGAAGCCTACAAGGTGCCCTTCAAGTTCACCGGAAAGATCGGCAAGGTCACGATTGAATTGAAGGAAATGAAGAAGGCCGATCGCGACGACGCCGATAAAGCCCGAAAGGAAGCCGTCATCAAGAAAGCGTTGGCCGACTAGATCCCTCAGGCAATTACGTCGTCCAGAGTATCTTACGCTCTCCCCCAGGAGCAATCTGGACGAAGGGCCGTCGCCGTTCCCCCGGCGGCGGCCATTTTTTCGTCTGGCGACCTGGCGAGCATTTCCGACTCGGCTGCGCGGCGTCCCGATCGAACATAGCCTCCCCGTGTTGGTTGTCCTAAATTGCGCCGGGAAGGAATGTTCGCTTGGCAAAATCCCGACGTCCTCGCAACCGCAAAGGAACGTCCAGGCGTTCCGGCGCTGAATTCACGGCACCAAAACCAGAGACGCTGGAGGGCGCTGCAAAGCCGTTTCCAATTCTCGCAATGCTGGTCGCCGTAGCTGCCGTCGCCGCGGCCGTATTCACCGGCGGCCTGTTGTGGCAATTGTGGTCTGACGGCAAACTATCGTCAGCCCGTTCCGAAACCGCCACCATTGCTGATGGCAAATTCGTCGGCAGTGAGACCTGTGCGGGCTGCCACCCGGCGGAGGCAAAGCTGTGGAATGCCTCGCAGCACAAGGCCGCGATGCAGCACGCCACCGACAAGACCGTGCTCGGCAATTTCAACGACGCCAGCTTCGACTATTTCGGCGTCCGTTCGCGCTTCTTCCGCAAGGACGGCAAATTTCTCGTCGAGACCGACGGCCCCGACGGCAAGCTCGCCGTCTTCGAGGTGAAATACACTTTCGGCGTCGATCCGCTGCAGCAATATCTCGTCGAATTCCCTGATGGCCGCATCCAGGCGCTGTCGCTCGCCTGGGACTCGAGGCCATCAACCAAAGGCGGCCAGCGCTGGTTTCACCTCTCACCCAACGAGGAAATCCGTCACGACGATATCCTGCACTGGACCAGGCTGAACCAGAACTGGAATTTCATGTGCGCGGAGTGCCACTCCACCGGTGTCGCCAAGAACTACGACGCCAGTACCGATCGCTTCGCCACCACGTCGACTGAAATCGGCGTCGGCTGCGAGGCCTGCCATGGCCAGGGCTCGCGTCATGCCGCCTGGGCGCGCGACCGGCAGAGCTGGTGGCCGTTCGGCAAGCGCGAGGATTCGAGCAAGGGATTGCTGGTCGGTTTCGACGAGCGTCGCAATGTCGCCTGGCCGATCGACGCGCAGTCCGGAAACGCACGGCGCAGTCTCGCGCCGGCGACGCTGCGCAAGGAAGTCGAGACCTGCGGCCTGTGCCACGCGCGCCGCGCCGCGCTCCACGCGGATTGGGTGCCCGGCCAATGGCTGTCGCAGACCCACGCGGTCGAACCGCTGGCGCGCACCACCTATCATGCCGACGGCCAGCTTCGCGACGTCGAGGAGCCATATAACTACACGCCGTTCAAGCAGGGCAAGATGTTCGCCGCCGGCGTCACCTGCAGCGATTGCCACGAGCCGCACAGCGCGAAACTTCGAGCTTCAGGCGAAGGCGTCTGTCTGCAATGCCATGCTTCCGACAAGTATGCCGACGCCGGGCATCGCCATCACGCCAGCGCCGACGCAGCCCCGACCTGCATCTCCTGCCACATGCCGGCCCGCACCTACATGGTCGTCGATATCAGGCACGATCACGCCTTTCGCGTGCCGCGTCCCGATCAATCCGTCACACTCGGGACGCCGAACGCCTGCAACGACTGCCACCGCGACAAGCCGGCGCAATGGGCCGCCGACGCGGTCGAGCGATGGTTCGGTCCCGGCCGCAAGGGCTTGCAGAACTACGGCGCGGCGTTCCATGCCGCGCGCACCGACGCGGCCGATGCCAAAGCCCTGCTCGGCGTGATCGCCGCGGACAGGAATGCGCCGGCCGTCGCGCGCGCCAGCGCACTCGGTGAACTCGCCTCCCGCGTCGCGCCGGCCAATATCGCGACCGCGCGAGCAGCCCTTGCCGATCCCGATCCGATGGTGCGGATCGGCGCGCTCGACATGCTGGAGAATGTGCCGGCCAACCAGGTCTGGCCTCTTGCCTCTGCGCTGCTCGCCGATCCCGTGCGCGGGGTCCGGATCAGGGCGGCTGCCCTGCTCGCTTCCGTTCCGGCCGCAAGCCAGCCGCCTGCGGATCGCGCGCACTTCGACCAGACGGCAAAGGAATTCATCGCGGCGCAGCGCGCCAATGCTGAGCGGCCGGAAGCCCGCACCTCGCTCGCGAATTTTCTCGCCCAGCGCGGGCAGAGCGACGATGCCGAGACCGAATACAAGGCCGCGCTGAAACTCAGCCCGCAATATGCGACGGCGGCGGTCAATCTGGCCGACCTCTATCGGCAACGCGGCCGCGACACGGACGGCGAAACCGTGCTGCGCGCCGCGCTTCGTGCGTCGCCGCGCGACGCCGCCGCGCATCACGCCCTCGGCCTGACCTTGAGCCGGCTCAAGCGGCCGGATGACGCTCTCGCCGAATTGCGCAAAGCGGCCGAGCTCGAGCCGGATCAAGCGCGCTACGCCTATGTCCACGCCGTCGCGCTCAATTCCGGCGGCCGCCGCGACGAAGCGATGGCCGCCTTGAAGGAAGCCCTGATGCGCCATCCCAACGATCGCGACATCCTGTCGGCGCTGGTTTCGTTCAGCCGCACCGCCGGCGATGCCGGCGCCGCGCTCGGCTACGCCGAGCAGCTCGCAGTGATCACTCCGGAGGACCGGAGCTTGGCTGCGCTGATCGGGGAACTCAGGCGGCAGACGGGCAAGGGGAATTAGCAGGGCTACACCGCTCGCCGCATCGTGAACGGTTTAGCGCTGGCCAACGGCCCATCGGGTATCGAGATCTATCGTCACCATCTCAATACGACCGGCGCGCGGCCGGAGCGGCCCTCGCCTTTCGCGGACTTGCGGCTTCCTCCTCGCGCAGCGCCTTGCGCACGCCGCGCGCCGAGGACATCGCGCGCTTGATGTTCCCGTCGTGGGAGGTTTCCTCGAAGAACAGTACCACCTCGCAGCAGGGACACTGCCTGGAATAGCCGTTCTGAAGCCGGCACGCCCGGTCCCGGAACACGTTCTTGCAGCGGGTGCAGTGGACCTGAACTGAATCGTCCATCGGCGGATCTTGCTCGCAAGAAGTCATGGCACGTGCGCGTGCCGCCCGCCTCGCGATGCGAAGCGTGGACGCCTTCGCCATCAACGCCCACAACCCCTAAACGATCTTCAAACGGGGCGCCCCATGGGGGAAGCCGTCGGGGTAAAAGCGGGTTCCCGGTTAAGAAATCCTTCCATGGCGCGACGAGGTGGAGTGAATCTCCCCCGCGCACGCGGGGACGACGAGAGATGGTCGCAAAGTCACTCAACACTTGCGCGCAATGGTCGTCGTGTCAGGTGAATGCGACTTCCACCGTCCCCAGCCCTTCCAGCTCCATCGTCACGCTGTCGCCGGCCTTGAGCCACACCGTCTTCACCAGGCTCCCGGTCAGCACGATCTGCCCGGCATGCAGTCCCCTGCCCTCGGCGGCGAGATGATTGGCGAGCCAGGCGAGCGCATTATGGGGATGGCCGAGCACGTCGGCGCCGGTGCCGCGGCCGGCTTCCTCGCCGTTGATCACGGCGCGGCCGGTGACCTTGAGCAGGTCGGGCGCTTTGGTTCGCTCCACGGCCTCACCGAGCACGCAGCCGGCGGCGAAGAAATCGTCGGCCACCAAAGTGGGCGCGCCCATGGTTTCCCATTTGACGTAGCGGTCGTCGACGATCTCGATCGCGGGGTAATAGGCCTCGATCGCCTCACCCACCCACTCCGCGGTGAACGGCGCTTCCGTCGGCAGCAGGTCGCGCGCCAGCTTGACCGCGATCTCGCATTCGACGCCGACGCGCACGTAGTCGCTCGCCGCAAGCCGCACCCCGCTGTCGTGCACGCCCTTGGCGAACACGCCGCCGCCGCAGGGATGCGGGATGTCGAGGTACCGCTGCATCACCGCAGAAGTGCAGCCGATCTTGTAGCCGACCATGGCGCCGGCACGCGGCAACAGGAGATCGTGCAGCGCGCGCTGGATGCGGTAGCCCTCGGCCTCGTCCCGCGGGGCGATGTCGGGCGGCAGCGCGGCGAGCGGCGTGCGATTGCGGCGGGCGGTGGCGATGGCCTTTGCGGCCGCGAGAATTTTGTCCATCGGCGGCAGCCTCCGCTGCGAGGTGCCCTCATCCCCGGACGAGCGCATTCGCGCTCGCTCGGGAGGAGCGGCCACTTGGCCGCGTCTCGAAGGATGGCCAGGAGCACCAGTTGCGGCCCTTGGTTCGAGACGCGCGTACCGCGCCCCTCACTGTGAGGGGAGCGCGCGTACTATTACGGCGCAAAAGCGCTTCGGCGTCTACTCAACAAAATGGCCGCACGCGGCGGCCACGATTATTCGTCGCGATAGACCTTCTCGCGTTTCTCGTGGCGCTCCTGGGCTTCCACCGAGAGCGTCGCGATCGGGCGGGCTTCCAGCCGCTTCAGCGAGATCGGCTCGCCGGTCTCCTCGCAATAGCCGTAGGTGTTGTCCTCGATGCGCTGCAGCGCTGCGTCGATCTTGGAGATCAGCTTGCGCTGACGGTCGCGGGCGCGCAGTTCGATCGCGCGGTCAGTTTCCGACGAGGCGCGGTCCGCGAGGTCGGGGTGATTGACGTTCTCTTCCTGCAGCGTCTGCAGCGTGATGCGGGATTCGCGCAGGATTTCGTCCTTCCACGCCAAGAGCTTGGCGCGAAAATAATCGCGCTGGCGGTCGTTCATGAAAGGCTCTTTTTCGGAGGGTCGATAATTCTTCAACTTTTCCAAGGCCAGCCCATCTTCACGTGCAAGGCGGGGCGGAAATGGTCCGTCCGCGCGCGCCTTATATAGCGACGTGTTGTGACAAACAATATCGCCCGAAGCGGGAAAGCCTGCGGGACCAAGGGTTTCGCGAAGGAACCTGTGAAAAAGCGCCCGACCAGCCCCGGCGGCGTCAGAACTGCCCGGCTTTGGCCAGTTCGACTTCGACCCGCAGCTCGATCTCGGACAGGACCGAGTCGAGGCCGGGGTCGCCGGAGGAGGTTTTGAGGTTGGCGGCGGCGTCGCGAAGCCGGCTCACCGTAGAAGCATCGAAATTGCCGGACAATAGCCCCAGTTTGAGGTCATCCAGCACGTCGAGCGCGCCTCTACCGCGCTGCACCGAACGTTTGCGGCGCTCGACCGGGTCCTCGACGCCCTGCAGCGCCAGCAGCGCATCGATGTTTCCGGCCGCTTTCGGCGGCGCCGCGGAGCGGGTTTCGGCGGTCGAATTGGTGTCAGGCAACGCAAAACCGGTCGAGGAGGTTCGCTTGGTATTGCCGGTCTGAGACCCGATTGTGGTGCCGTTCGGTCCGTAAATGCGCATCGTGCTGTCTCGCGGGTGTAAGCGGCAGCTTCGCCCGCTTATGGTTAATGAAGCGTAAATCGCCCGGCAAAATCTGCCGGGAGCGGCAGTTTCGCCGTTGCGGTGACCGGGAGCGGCGGCGAGCTATTGAAAATTTATTGCGATATATCAATAGGTTAAATCGAAGACCAGCATGGCACGGAGCTCGCATGGTTAATGCCGGATCGCCGTCATGGGAGTGGCCAGGCGATCCAGCCGAAGACCTCGTGGGGAGCAGAGGATGCCAAGCGTCCGTTCGAAGACCGTGTTTGGGGTGGCCTGCGCCGCGCTGCTGGCGCTGGCGCTATCGGCCATGCCCGCGGGCGCGACCTCGCGGATCAAGGATCTCGCCAATATCGAGGGCGTGCGCCAGAACCAGCTGATCGGCTACGGCCTCGTCGTCGGCCTCAACGGCACCGGCGATACCCTCAATAACATCCCCTTCACCAAGCAGTCGCTGCAGGCGATGCTCGAGCGCATGGGCGTCAATATCCGCGGCGCCACCATCCGCACCGGCAACGTCGCCGCCGTGATGGTGACCGGCAACCTGCCCGCCTTCGGCACCCAGGGTACGCGGATGGACGTCACGGTCTCGGCGCTCGGCGACGCCAAGAATTTGCAGGGCGGCACCCTGCTCGTCACCCCCCTGCTCGGCGCCGACGGCAACGTCTATGCGGTGGCGCAGGGTTCGCTCGCGATCTCCGGCTTCCAGGCCGAGGGCGAGGCCGCCAAGATCGTCCGCGGCGTGCCGACCGTCGGCCGCATCGCCAACGGCGCCATCATCGAGCGCGAGATCGAATTCGCGCTCAACCGCCTGCCCAATGTGCGGCTGGCGCTGCGCAATGCCGACTTCACTACCGCCAAGCGCATCGCCGCGGCGGTCAACGACTTTCTCGGCGTCAAGACCGCCGAGCCGATCGATCCATCCACCGTGCAGCTGTCGATCCCTTCCGAATTCAAGGGCAACGTCGTCGCCTTCCTGACCGAGATCGAGCAGTTGCAGGTCGATCCTGATCTCGCCGCCAAGATCGTGATCGACGAACGCTCCGGCATCATCGTGATGGGCCGCGACGTCCGCGTCGCCACCGTCGCGGTCGCGCAGGGCAACCTCACCGTGACGATTTCCGAAAGCCCGCAGGTCAGCCAGCCCAATCCGTTCTCGCGCGGACGAACCGTGGTGACGCCGCGCACCAGCGTCGGCGTCTCCGAGGACGGCAAGAAATTCGCGGTCGTCAAGGACGGCGTCTCGCTGCAGCAGCTGGTCGACGGCCTCAACGGCCTCGGCATCGGCCCGCGCGATCTGATCGGCATCCTGCAGGCGATCAAGGCCGCCGGCGCGATCCAGGCCGACATCGAGGTGATGTGATGCCGACCAGCCTGATCAATTCGACCACGGGCACGACGCCCGCCAAGGCCGCGATGCCGATGCGCTACGGCCGCCCGGATTACCAGCTCGCCGAAGCGCTGACGAAAGTCTCGCCGCAGGCGCAGGCCAAGGCCAAGGCTTCGTCGCAGGACTTCGAGGCGGTGTTCCTGAATTCGATGTTCGCGCAGATGACCAGCGGCATCAAGGGCGATGGCCCGTTCGGCAGCACGACCGGCACCGGCGTGTGGCGCTCGATGCTGACGGAACAATATTCGAAGAGTTTCGCGAAGGCCGGCGGCATCGGCATTTCCACCGACGTCTATCGTACGCTGATCCTGCAGCAAGCCAAGCGCGCCGGCTGATCGAAAGGGATACCGACATGAATGCGCAACCTCAACGGCAGCAGACGCCCGCGCCGATTCCGGTCGCCTCGTCCCCCGCCGAGGCCCGCAAGCTTGCCGAGAGCCTGATGGACGCCATGAACGCGCTGCTCGCCGTCATCGAGCGCGAAACCCAACTGGTTCGCGCCGGCAAGGTGCGCGAGGCGATCGCGCTGGAAGCGCAGAAGGCCGAACTGTCCCGCCGCTATCTCGGCGCGGTCGCGCATCTGAAGGCCAGCCAGCACTATCTCACGCAAAAGGCACCCGAGCTTCTGACCACGCTGCATCGCCATCACGACACCTTTCGCGCCATGCTGCAGGTCAACCTCACGGTGCTGGCAACGGCGCACGCGGTGTCCGAAGGCATCGTGCGCGGCGTCAACACCGAAATTCAGCGCCGCAACATTCCCAACACCTACACGGCTTCCGGACAGCGCGCGACGCCGGGACCGCGCAACATCACGCCGCTGGCGGTCAGCCGCTCGCTCTGAGCAGCGGCTGTTCGCGGCGCGAAATATCGACAATTTTCATCAAACTGCCGCGCCGATTTCAGCGCCGCATTCATCGCATTCTCTAACTCAGCGTTGAGAGATACCGGGCATAGTTGCGCCCAGATAGGGGTTGGGATTTGACTCGAAGGAAGCCAGGAGGCTGCCATGAGTATGGATTTCAACATCAAACCGGTGGGGGCACTGGTTGCCGCACCGGTGGCGCCGCCCGTCAGCGAAGCGGCTGGCCAGGCGGTCGCGACCGAACTGCCGCAGGCGCAGAGCGTCACGGTGGTGGACGCGAGCGCGCGCGCGCGTATCAATTCCGACGTCGCGAACTCTTCGGTGTCACATCAGGTGGTGATCGATCGCGCCGCAGCATCGATCGTCTATCAAGTCGTCGACGAGAAAACGAACCTGGTGGTGCAGCAATTTCCCGACGAGGCGATCTTGCGCCGCCGCGCCTATTTCAACGCCCTCGATCTGACGAAGAGCGCGGCGACGCGGCTGCTCGCCACCGACCGCAAGGCTTGATCCAACGGTCACGTTCAAGATCGTGACTTTGAACGATTTGTTGTTGGCGTATTTGCCGGTCCAGTGGCCTTGATAAAGCGCAGGATTGACCACCACTAGGGGGTCTTGCACAGAACGGTCAATCCCACGGCCTCGTAGTTGGCCGACAGGATGCTCATGAAATCAGCCTTCAAACCTTGCCTGACAGGCCCGCGGCGAGGTTGCAATTGATGTCAATCAGCGACTTCAGTTTTGCCGGATCCGGATTCAGCTGCATGTCGACCGTCTGCTTCATCACGAACACGCCGATATTGGCGATGTTCTGACGAATTTCCAGCGGCTGCGGGTTGTCGTTGGTCTCGACCGCGCTCATGAAGATCGACCACAGCCGGCGATTGAAGAGCAGCGCGTCGTGCATGTTCTTGTCGGGACCAGTCCAGTTGGCCTGGACGTCCAGCAGCTGTCTCGCAGCCTTCAGCAGCGCCTGCGCCTCGATTTCACGGGGAGATGCCGTCGTATGTGACGTACGCGCGTAGGCTTGGGCGGCATTGGACATTCACGACCTCAATGGGAGCGGTTCGCAGGACCGCTGGGGGACTTCAAAACTGCCCAACTTTCATACAATCCGTGCCTTTAAATATGGTTAGCAACGGTTACCAAATGTGACGGAATCCGGGCATTGCCGGCTTTGTCCACTCATTGCATGGCGTCAAAAGTGACGCAAAAAAACGGCGGGGTTTTCCCCGCCGCGTTCGATCTCTGGTGGTCGGTCGTTTGTTGATCGTGCCGAAGCAAGATTTACAACAATCAGGTCTTATCGACCGGCGCCGAGTTCAGGGTCGACTGCCCGGTGGCAGGATTGGTGACCACGGTTTTGATCGTGCCGTGACCGGCCTTCGACAGCAAGAATTTAGAGTCGCCCATCCTGAAGGCGTTGTCCTTGATCAGGACGTCCTGGAATTTGATCGGACCGTTGCCGCTCTGATATCTCACCTTCGCGCGAAATCCCGCCACGTTGGACACGGTGAAGGAAAACTTCTCGCCCGTCGAATAGGTCCCCTTCCAGGTCCCTTCCCACTGCGTGGCATCGACAGGGACATAGGTCGTACGCGACGGAGGCGTCGGGGGTTTGGACGTGTAGCCGGCTGCAAGAACGCTGAAGATATCACCCATAGCTCAACCTTCCGGCTTGATGCCCATTGCGACTCACATGCGGCCGCTGAGGCCGGCCGCGAGATTGCGGTTGATCTCGATCAGCGGTTCGATGTGCTCGACCTGCGGGCTGATCTGCAGCGCCATGGTCTGGGTCAGAACGAAGATACCGATGTTGGCGATTTTCTGTCGCACCTCCACCGGCTGCTGGTTTTCGTCGCGCAAGACGTCGCTGAGAAAGATGGCCCACAGCTTGCGGTTGAACATCAGCGCTTCGGAGGTCTGCTCGATCGTCGCATTTTCATTGGTGACGATAGCCTGCAACTTGTTCGCCGCCTTCAGCAGGGCCTGGGCTTCGATATCACGGGGGGAGGCGGTGGTGGTCGCAACACGTGAGTAGGCCCTGGCGGCAGCACTAGACATTCGTCACCTCAGCAACTCCTCTTCCAGTCTGATAAGCTTGCGGATTTCCTTTAGCGAATTGTAAAGCGAGCCGCTTAAAATTAGCTTACTTGAGGCCTCGATCTGCGGCCTGAAGCTCGGCACCGCCTCCAGCAAATCCTTGACGAAGCCCATATAAAGCTCCTGGTACTTCGGGATGTCCTTCTCCAGATACATCATCTGCACGCAGAGATAGAGCCGCTTCACCGGGGAATTGGCCGTCTCCGCCGTCAGGATATCCTTCTCGCGCAGGATCGGCGCTTCGCCCTCGATAAAAAAGTGGGTTCGCGTCTCCGAATTGGTGATGACGCTTTCGCCGATAATAATCCGCTCGAACGGCCTCAATTCAATCTTCAGCGC
>JBAQER010000963.1:0-3227 GCA_049286845.1 Bradyrhizobium sp. | reverse complement strand
GTACTGGATCGCCCGCTTTCTCGGGCGATGACACCGGGAGCAAATTCCTTCATGGTCCCGCGCCATGACAAACCAGCCCTTCTTCATCAAAGACCGCGATGCCTTCATCCCGACCCAGGCGGCCAATGGCCCCTGGGATCCCAACTCGATGCACGGCCGCGTCGTGATCGGCCTGCTCGGCTTCGTGATCGAACAGCGTCACGGCTCCGACGATTTCGTGCCGGCGCGGCTGACGGTCGACATGTTTCGGCTGCCGAACATCCAGACCCCGGTCGAGGTCGCGACCAAGGTGATCCGCGACGGCTTGCGCATCAGGGTGGTCGAGGCCGAATTTGTCTCTGGCGGCACCAGCATGGCGCGCGCGTCCTGCCAATTGCTGCGGCGAACCGAAAACGCACCGGGCAATGTCTGGTCGCCGCCGAGCTGGGACGCGCCGCTGCCTGCGGAGATTCCAGCGCCGACCGATCCGCGGCTCGGCATGAACGGCAAATGGACCACGCGGCCGATCGTCGGCGCGATGGGCTCGCTCGGGCCGCGCCGGCTGTGGATGAGCGAGGTGCGCGAACTCGTCGAGGGCGTGCCGATGACGCCGTTCGTCCATGTCGCCACGGGCGCCGACTTCGCCAGCCCCTTTGCCAATGCCGGCGATGAGGGCCTCGGCTACATCAACAGCGACGTCACGATCTACCTGCACCGGCTGCCGGTGACGCGATGGATCGGCTTCGAGGTGGTGAACCACCACGCCACCGACGGGGTCGCGATCGGCGAATGCTGGCTGTACGACGAGCAGGGCCGGATCGGAACCTCGACGGTCGCCGCACTGGCGCAGAAGAAGCCGATGGCGAAGCCGCCGCCGCCGCCGCCGTAGCTTTACCCCAGATGCCGCGCCATCTCCGGTCGCGCCTTCAGCGCCGCGCCCTGCTTGGCGAATATCCTGGCGATCCGTTCCGGCGCGAAGTTGAGGTCGACGAAGGCCGGCGCGGTGTTGGCCACCTCGTGGTACTCCGCGATCTTGCCGTCGCGCAGCGTCATGATCGCCACGCCCTCGAACATCACGCGCGCGCCGTTGGCCTCCGGCAGCGTCGAGCGGTAGCTGAAGGTGTAGCGCGCATAGAGCGCGTGGCCGTCGCTGACCGGCGCATGCATGTCCCAGCGGAAATCGGTCGCGGTCCGGTAGAACCAGTCGTCGATCATTTCGGCGATTTTGGCGCGGCCTTTGAACGCGCCGTAAAACACATCGTGATAGACGCCGTCTACGGTGAACAATTCCGCGAATGCCTTGCCGTTGCGCTGTTCGACGGCGTCGCAGAACGATTTGAGCATCGCTGAGATGTTCATGGCGTTTCTCCCTGGGGGAGCAGCCTACCCGATCTCCGCCACCGCCGCGAGCATCCGCGCGATGTCCTGCGGCCGCGACAGCCGGTGATCGCCGTCCTGGATCATCGTCAGCACCACGTCATCGGCCGGCAGCCGGTGCGCCAGCGCGAAGGCATGCTGCCACGGCACGTCCGGATCCTGCGCGCCCTGCAGGATGCGAACCGGGCAGCCGACGTCGATGGCGCCGCCGAGCAAGAGATGATTGCGGCCCTCTTCGATCAGCGCACGGGCGATCGGATAGGGCTCGCCATATTCCGACGGCCGCAGCCACACGCCCTTGGTTTCTATCTCCTGCTTCACCTCGGACGAAAAGTTGTTCCACATCAGCGCTTCCGTGAAATCGGGGGCCGGCGCGATCAGCACCAGCCCGGCCAGCGAGGCGCGGCTTGACGGGCGCTTCGCGATCTCGCGCGCCAGCAACAGCGCCATCCAGCCGCCCATCGAGGAGCCGATCACGACCTGGGGGCCTCTGCAGAACTGCTCGAATACCGCGACGCTTTCTTCCAGCCAGCGCCCGATGGTGCCGTCGATGAAGGCGCCGCCGGATTCGCCGTGACCGGAATAGTCGAACCGGACGCAGGCGCGGCCGTGCGCAGCGGCCCACGCATCCAGCGCCAGGGCCTTGGTGCCCCGCATGTCGGAGTTGAAGCCGCCGAGCCAGAACAGCCCCGGTGCCGAGCCTTCGCGGGCCCGCACCGCGATGCGGCGGCGGCCATTGCCCTCGCCGACCTCGATGAAGACCGGTTCCTGATCGGATGCGGTGGAATTGGTCATGGAATCCTACCCTCGTTGGCATTCGTTTGGGTGAGCAGACGGAATTCGTCAACAACGGACGCCAATACCGGTCACCGGCCGTTCACGGCGCTTGCGGAACACATCCGCGCCCTCTATCTCGACCGGCGTGACCAAAATACCTCGCATTTGACGGTTTTTGCGGTCGCCGGCGCGAGTTCGCTTGCCCGCTGAGCCTTATTCCTTCAAACTATCACCTTCGTTCACAACCTTGGAGAGATACCCATTCGCCGTCCCAACAGAGCCCCGCCCGCCGCAACCAAAGACGGGCCGCGCACCAATGATGAAATCCGCAATGCACAGGTTCAGCTGATCGACCAGACCGGCCTGAATCACGGCACCGTCGAGACAGTCGCCGCCATCAAGATGGCGCTCGAAGCAGGCATGGACCTCGTCGAGATCTCGCCGAACACCAATCCTCCCGTTTGCAAGATTATGGATTACGGGAAGTTCAAATATTCCGCCCAGAAAAAAGCCGCCGAAGCCCGCAAGAAACAGAAGATCGTCGAGATCAAGGAGATCAAGCTCCGGCCGATGATCGACGACCACGACTACGACGTGAAGATGCGCGCGATGCAGCGGTTCTTCGAGGAGGGCGACAAGGTCAAGATCACCCTGCGCTATCGCGGCCGCGAAATGGCGCACCAGGAAATCGGCACCAAGCTGCTGGACAAGGTCAAGGCCGACGTCGCCGAATTCGCCAAGGTCGAGCAGGACGCGCGTTTCGAGGGACGTCAGGTCGTGATGGTTCTGGCGCCGCGCTGATACGCCAGACAACGGCCCGTTCGAAAATTCAGCAGGCAAGCAAGCCGGCCCGTCAGATCATCTGGCGGGCCGATTTCTTGGCGCGGACTAGAGCCTTTTCCGTTCCGATTGAATCGGAACGGGGCTCTATCTCTTTATTTTGACACGTTTTCTTCACGCGAACCGGTATCCACTTCGCTTGAAAACGCTCTAACCGCTCCGCATGGCCTGCCAGACGCCGCTGCAACGGTCGCCGGTAATCAGCCCGCTCCAGCGGCCGGCGCCCGCATTGCCGGCGAGCCGGCCGCGGCCGT
>JBAQER010000962.1:0-1824 GCA_049286845.1 Bradyrhizobium sp. | reverse complement strand
GTGGAGGACAAGATTCTGTCACGCATTGTCAATGAATGCCGTCATGAAGCGGGGCTTCCGGAGCAGAGCAAGCCGACCGCTTCCGAGCTTGAAATGGCGTGGGTGCTGCAAAGCGGAATCTTCTACTACGGGGTTCGCAAATACATCTTCGAGTCTCCGGTGCTGGAAGACAAGAGCCAGGTGATCAGCGGCGCACTGGACGTTTTTCTGACCGGCTTGGCGCGGGTTTTTGCGTCAGCCGGTGGATCCATGCGCGCAACGGAGAAGACGGTCGGGAGAGCTGCCCTGGCATGACCTCTTCGACTCCGTCCGGTCCGGATCAGGATTTCGACATTTCGGCCCGGTACCAGTCGCCGATCTCGCTTGCGGTCATCAGTGCGACGCCGTCATGGCCAATGACGTAATCGAGCAGCGCTTCCAGATATTTGATTCGATGCGGAACGCCGGTGATGTAGGGGTGGATTGAGATCGCCATGACCCGCGCATTGGTGGCGCCCTCGAGGTACAACCGGTCGAACTGGTCGGTGCAGCGCTGCAGAAATTGGTCGGAAGAGAGATGCTGCAGCGCGTGGATGACGATGTCGTTGGTCTCGACCGAATATGGAATGGTCGTGATGGTGCCATGAGGCGTCGCGATATCCTGCGGAAGATCGTCGATCACCCAGTCAGCGACATATTCGATGCCGTTGAGGCGCAACAGATCGAGGGTTTCCTCGGTTTCCGTCAGGCCCGGACTTTCCCACGATCGGGGCGGTTTGCCTGTGAATTTTGCGATGGTCTCGACCGCCCGCTTGATCGCATCGGCCTGGTCGTCCAGTTTGTGCATCGGGCCCTGAACGAAGCCATGGCCCATGAATTCGAAGCCAGCCTCGAGGGCCGCCGATGCGACGCGGGGGTAGGAGCGACAGACATTGGCGTTCAACGCCAGCGTCACCGGAATGTGGCGGTCCGTCAGCGCCTTGAACTGGCGCCAGAAGCCGGCGCGCATGCCGTATTCGTGCCAGGACCAGTTCGGCACATCCGGCAACAGCGGCTGTCCCATCGGCGGACTCAGCACGGTTCGCGGCATCGCGTTCTCGATCCGCCACTCCTCGACGTTGAGGATGACCCATACCGCGAGCTTCTTGTTATCAGGCAGCCGGAGTTTCGGCCGGTCGACTTGCGCCTGATAGGGGATGCGATCGGTCAGAGCCACGGCGCGCCCTCCTGAATGTTGGATTATTCCGCGGCCTTGGATCGGCTCGCAGTGCCGGCGTTGACGCGCGGCATCACCTTCTCGGCCATCAGGATCATGGATCGGCGTCCAAGCTCGCGGTCCTTCCAGTCCTTGCCGGCATAGAGCAGTGTGCCGAATTGGCCGACCTCGTCCTGGAAAGCCAGCAGTTGATCCGCGACACTATCAGGCGTTCCGTAAATGATCAGCCTGTCGCAGATCGTCTCCAGCGTCACTTCGTCGTCGGGCTGATCACGGCGTGTCTTGAACAGCTCGATGCGGCCGTTCTTCTTCAGTTTGGTGAACAGCGAACGGTAGTAGTAGACGTAGGGCCCATCCGGATCGGTGGCGTAAGCCTTCGCGGTCGCCGCGTCCTCGGCGACAAAGACGCTCTTTGCGACGCGCCAGTTTGCAGCATCAGCGGCGCGGCCGCCACGTTCGCAGCCCTCGGCGTATTTCGGCCAGTGGCTTTTTACCCAGGCCGGCATCAGGAAGTTGGCCGAGATCGGATCCCAGCCGCGCGCCGCGGCCTCGGTGACGCCCTTCGAGAACGGCGCAACGGCGGTCACGACGATAGGTGGATGCGGCCGTTGCAGGGGGCGGGCAATGAT
>JBAQER010000961.1:0-7408 GCA_049286845.1 Bradyrhizobium sp. | reverse complement strand
GCGCGGGACGGCGCAGCCGCAGCAGCCGTGCCACCAGCGGCTGGGTCGGATTGTGCGGCGCGCCGGGAAACGGGCCGAAGCCGGTGATGAGAATGCGGAGTTTTTCGCTCATGTCACGTCAGCATGTCCGCGATTTGCTCCGCCCCCAGCGCCGGCGCAATGCGGCCGTCGGCCACCTCGGCCTCGATCTTCCTCACTTTGCTGCGGATCGCCGGATCGGCGCGCAGCCGCGCCATCATCCGCTGTTCCAGCATCGACCACATCCACTTCACCTGCTGCTCTCGCCGCCGTTCGGCGAACTCGCCCGAGGCGTTCATCGCGGTGCGGTGAGCGATAATTTTCTGCCACAAGGTGTCGATGCCCCCCCCCGTGAGCGCCGAATAGGTCTCGACCGGCGGCTGCCAGTGTTCCGAGCGGGGGGTGAGGATGTGGAGTGCGCCGCGATATTCCGCCGCGGCAAGATTGGCGCGCTTGATGTTGTCGCCGTCGGCCTTGTTGATGGCGATCATGTCGGCGAGCTCGACCAGGCCCTTCTTGATGCCCTGCAGCTCGTCGCCGGCGCCCGGCAGCATCAGCGCCAGGAAAAAGTCGGTCATGTCGCAGACCGCGGTCTCGGACTGGCCGATGCCGACGGTTTCCACCAGCACCACGTCGAAGCCCGCGGCCTCGCACAACAACATCGCCTCGCGGGTCTTGGCCGCGACGCCGCCGAGCGTGCCGGCGGCAGGCGAGGGCCGGATATAGGCGCGATCGGAGGCCGACAGCCGTGCCATCCGGGTCTTGTCGCCGAGGATCGAGCCGCCGGTGCGCGCGGAGGAGGGGTCGACCGCGAGCACCGCGACCCTGTGGCCGCGTTCGATCAGGAACATGCCGAGCGCGTCGATGGTGGTGGATTTGCCGACCCCGGGCGAGCCGGTGATGCCGACCCGGATAGCTGTGCCGGTGTCGGGCAGCAGCGCCTGCACCAGGTCGCGGGCCGCTGCCTGATGATCGCCGCGCCGGCTTTCGATCAGCGTGATCGCGCGCGCCAGCGCCGCGCGGTGTCCCGAGCGCAGGTCTTTCGCCAATGCTTTGATGTCGAGGGAGGCACGTTTCGGCAGGGTCATGCCTCCGTTTACAACGGCCGGGCGCGACATGCGAGAGGGCTCGCTCAGCGGGCCGGCGCGGCGGGGGTGGGTGATTCGCGCTTCAACCGCCGCCACACCCAGACCAGCACCGGCCAGATCATCGCGCCGATCGCCATCGAAGCGAGGATCGCGGAAATCGGCCGCTCGAAGAACGGCAGGATGCTGCCGTCGGATTTGATCAGCGAGGTGACGAAGGCCTGCTCCACCATGGTGCCCATCACGATCCCGAGCACCATCGCGGCCACCGGATAGCCGTTCGCCTCCATGACGTAACCGATCACCCCGAAGGTCGCGACCGTCACCACCCCGAACATGTTGTTGCCGATCGCGAAGGAGCCGACCGCGCAGCACAGCATGATGACCGGCATGACCGTGGAGCGCGGCGCGCGCAGCACGTAGCTCGCCAGCCGGATCATGACGATACCGAGCGGAATCATCATGATGTTGGCGATGATGAACATCAGGTAGATCGCGTACATGCTCGACGCTTTCTCGGTGAACAGCGTCGGGCCGGGATTGAGCCCCTTCATGTAGAGCACGCCGATCGCGATCGCCGCGATGGTGTCGCCGGGAATGCCGAACAACAGCGACGGCACCCAGCCCGACGCGATGCTCGCATTATTGCTGGCACCGGCCTCGACCAGGCCCTCGACATGGCCGGTGCCGAACTTCTCCGGCTCCTTCGAGAAGCGCTTGGACATCGCGTAGCTGACCCAGGCCGCCATGTCGGCGCCCGCGCCCGGCAGCACCCCGATGATGATGCCGATGATGTTCCCCCGCGTCATCTGCCAATGATACTTCTTGGTCAGCCTCCACTGGCCCGCCATGATGCTTCCGAACTTGCGTCGGGGGATCGGCGGCGGCTCCGGTGTGAGCATCGCACGCATCACTTGCGCCACGGCAAAGACGCCGACCAGCGCCGGGATCGGCTCGATGCCGCCGAACAGGTCGGTGAGGCCAAACGTGAAACGCGGTACGCCGCCCGGGTTTTCGATGCCGACGCAGGAAACCAGGAGGCCGATGAACATGCCGGCAATGGCCTTCACGGGGGAGGAGCGCGCCACCAGCGTCGCGCACATCAGGCCGAGCAGCGCCAGCCAGAAATATTCGAAGGTCGAAAACGACAGCGCGATTTCGGCGAGCGGCGGCGCGAGGCTCATCAGCGAGAGCGTGCCCGCGATGCCGCCGACGGCGGAGAACCATACGCCGGCGCCGAGCGCGAGTTCGGCCTCGCCCTTGCGGGTCATGGCGTATGCTTCGTCGGCATAGGCTGCGGAAGCGGGCGTGCCGGGGATGCGCAGCAGCGCGCCGGGAATGTCGCCGGAGAAGATTGCCATCGAGGAGGCCGCCACGATGGTGGCGATCGCGGCGATCGGCGAGAGATAGAAGGTGACCGGGACCAGCAGGGCGGTCGCCATGGTGGCGGACAGGCCGGGCAGCGATCCGATCACGAGCCCGTAGATCGATGCCGCCATCATCGCGATGATGACTTCCCAGGTCGAAATCAGGGCGAACGCTTCCATCAAGGTGTTAAGCATGGATCACCACGGCATCGGCAGCAGCCCGATCGGGAGCGGCACGCGCAAGAGCTTGCTGAAAATCAGATGGATGCCAATCGGCGCCAGCATGGCGAGCGGCAGCGAAAGCTTCCAGCGGGCGCCTAGCGCGGTCGCCGTCGCATAGACGATCAGCGCGGCTGTGATGATGAAGCCGAGCCGGTCGGCCACCGCCACGTAGACCAGCAGCAACGCTGGCGGCAGCAGGGCGCGCAGGCCGTAGAGCTTGCCGGGCGGCGCCTTGGCCTCGTCGCCCTCGACCGGAATGATTTCCTCTTCCTCTTCGAAGCTGTGGCCTATACCGAACGCGATCGCGAGCCCGCAAAGTGCAAGCCCGCTCCCGATCACCAGCGGGAACACGTTGGGGCCGACCGGCTGGCCGGGCACCGGCGGCAGCAGCCAGCCGCCATAGGCGGCTGCCGCGCCGAGGCCAACGAGAAACAATCCCGTGACGCGATCGGGAAGACGCATGAACGAGCCCCACGGATTTCCGAGGAAGTGAGCCGGCGGGACGGATCAGGCCTTGGAGAGACCGGCGGCCTTCATAGCGACGCCCATCTGGGCGTCGCCCTTGTCCATGAAGGCAGCGAATTGGGCCGCATCGCCCCACACCGTTCCGAAGCCGCGATTGCTCATGAAGTCCTTGAACTCCTTGGAGTCGTAGACCTTCTTCAGCGACGCCGTGAGCTTGGCCGCGACGTCTGCGGGAAGGCCCTTCGGACCCGCAATGCCGCGCCAAGCGCCGGTCGAATAGTCGATGCCCATCGCCTCCTTCAGCGTCGGCACATTGGGGAATGCGGGGTTGCGCGCCGGCGCCATGATGGCGAGGCTGCGCGCCTTGCCGGCCTCGATGATCGCGCGCGCTTCCGGCACCGAGCAGGTGGTGAGGTCAAGGCCGCCCGCCGCGAGATCCTGCATCGCGGGCGCAGCGCCGTTCGACGGCACCCAGGCAACCTGATTGGCGGGAAGTCCCATGGCCTGCATCCAGCCGACCAGTGCGAGATGCCAGATGCCGCCCTGGCCGGTGCCAGAGGCTTTGAACTTGCCGACAGGTGCTGCCTTGATGGCGTCGGCGAGCTCCTTGACGGTCTTGTAGGGCGATGTCGAGCTGACCTGGATGCCGGGCGGGTCTTCGTTCATCAGCGCGAGCGGCGTGTAGCTCTTCGGCGCCAGTTCGGTGAGCCCCTGCCAGTGCATCATCGAGATTTCCACCGTCAGCATGCCGATGGTGTAGCCGTCGGGCTGTGCGGTGGCGATCGCCGAATGGCCGACCACGCCGGAGCCGCCGGTGCGGTTCACCACGTTGAACGGCTGTCCTAGGTCTTTTTCCAGCAGCGCCGCAACGATACGCGCGGTCGCATCGGTGCCGCCGCCCGCGCCCCACGGCACGATCACGGTTACCGGGCGCGCCGGATAGGCCTGCGCCAGAGCTGGCTTGAAACCGAAGGCTGCTGTTGCCACGGCAGCGGCAGATGAAGCCGCAAAGGCGCGGCGCGTGATTTTGGTGGGCATCGTGGTCCTCCCGCGGCGCCAGTGAATCCCGGCGCTCTTATGATGCGGGCATTCTAGGCAGCTTTGCGCTGCGGTCGCAAGGCGTCAGCCTTGATGCGGTCGCGGACCGCCTTGCCGATATCGCGCGGACTGCGGCCTGTCAGCGCTGACCGTCATCGTCGCCCTTGGGCCGCGCGCCGCCGAAAATCGCGTTGCCCTCCGGCGACAAATACGGCTTCAGGGCTTCCCACGACACGAAGGCGACATATTCGCCTTCGGCATAGGGGCCGACCGCATAGGGCGGATAATGAAAGGTCAGGCCGGAACTCTTGCCGGATATGGTCGACGGCGCCAGCGTCACCGCGCCGATCTTGAGCAGTTTCGGCGCGAGGTCCTGGTACCATTCGGCGGTGGCGGTATCGCCGGCGTCGCGCTTCTTCTTTTCGGCATTCAGCGAAGCGATCGCGTCCCTGAGCATCGCCTTCATGGTCGGGCCGTTATCAGCGGTCTCGGTGAAGAACGGCCGGATGCTGATGCGCTTCTTCGCGGCGGAGTCCCACAGGATGGTGTTGACGTCCGAATTGGGATGCGCGCCGCGGGTATCCATGTAGTCGAACCTGACGATGCTGACATAGTGCCCGCCGACCACGGAGCGCACGGAATATTTGCGCTCAAAAGTCCAGCCGCCGTCACGAAACAGTTGCGGCTCCTGCTTGCGCGAGGCGGCAGCCTCCGCGGCGTTCTTCTCGATCCACTTCCTACCCTCGGCCAGACAATCCGCCGCCAGCGCGGGATCAGCCTTGATCTGGTCGGCGAGCAGGACGGTGGCCTCGACCGCCCTGGTCTTGATCGAGGCGTCGGGTTTGGGTTCGGCGGCGTGAGCTGCAGCGAGCGAAGCCAGGCATGCGACCGCGAGGCCGATCCTGCGGGCAAACGTGAAGGCAGCAGCGCGCAAGGGAAGTCCTCTGAAAGAAAAGTTGGCCGGCGGAAGTTACTCCGCCGCCTCGCTATGTCCCAGCCGTGCGTTGAGCTTGTGGATCAGCTCTTCGGCGGCATCCGCGATCACGGTCCCCGGCGGGAAGATCGCCTCGGCACCGGCCTTGTACAGCGCATCGTAATCCTGCGGCGGCACCACGCCGCCGACGATGATCATGATATCCTCGCGGCCCTGTTTCTTCAGCGCGGCCTTCAGTTCCGGCACCGCGGTGAGGTGAGCGGCCGCCAGCGACGACACGCCGAGAATATGCACGTCGTTCACGACCGCCTGCCGCGCCGCCTCTTCGGCGGTGGCGAACAAGGGTCCGATATCGACGTCGAAGCCGACGTCGGCGAATGCGGACGCAATCACTTTCTGGCCGCGGTCGTGGCCGTCCTGGCCGATCTTGGCGACCAGGATGCGCGGCCGGCGGCCTTCCGCATCCTCGAACGCATCAATCAGCGCCTGCACTTTTTCGACCCGGTTGGACATGGTGGACGCCTCTCGCTTGTAGACGCCGGTGATGGATTTGATCTCGGCGCGATGGCGTCCGAACACCTTCTCCATCGCATCGGAAATCTCGCCGACGGTGGCCTTGGCGCGCGCGGCATCGATCGCCAGCGCCAGCAGGTTGCCGTTGCCTTCGCCTGCACTGTGGGTCAATGCCGCCAGAGCCTCGTCGACCTCTTTCTGGCTGCGCTCGGATCGCAGTCGCGCCAGCTTGTCGATCTGCAAGCGCCGCACGGTCGAGTTCTCCACCTTCAGCACGTCGATCGCCGCCTCTTCGACCGGCTTGTACTTGTTGACGCCGATCACCGCCTGCTTACCGGCGTCGATCCGCGCCTGCGTCTTGGCGGAGGCTTCCTCGATCCGCAGCTTCGGGACGCCGGCCTCGATCGCCTTCGCCATGCCGCCGAGCGCCTCGACCTCCTGGATGTGGCCCCAGGCCTTCGCCGCGAGATCGCGGGTCAGCCGTTCGACATAATAGGAGCCGCCCCAGGGGTCGATGATGCGGTTGGTGCCGCTTTCCTGCTGCAGGAACAATTGCGTGTTGCGCGCGATGCGCGCGGAGAAATCGGTCGGCAGCGCCAGCGCCTCGTCGAGCGCGTTGGTATGCAGCGACTGGGTATGGCCCTGCGTCGCCGCCATCGCCTCGATGGTGGTGCGCATCACGTTGTTGTAGACGTCCTGCGCGGTCAGCGACCAGCCCGAAGTCTGGCAATGCGTGCGCAGCGACAGCGAGCGCGGGTCCTTCGGATTGAACTGCGTCAGCAGCTTGGCCCACAGCAGCCTCGCTGCGCGCATCTTCGCCACTTCCATGAAGAAGTTCATGCCGATCGCCCAGAAGAACGACAGCCTTGGTGCGAAGCGGTCTACGTCGAGGCCGGCGGCAAGCCCGGCGCGGAGATATTCGACGCCGTCGGCCAGCGTATAGGCGAGTTCGAGGTCCTGCGTCGCGCCGGCTTCCTGCATGTGATAGCCGGAGATGGAAATGGAGTTGTACTTCGGCATCTTCTGCGAAGTGTACGCAAAGATATCGGAGATGATCCGCATCGAGGGCGCCGGCGGATAGATGTAGGTGTTGCGCACCATGAACTCTTTCAGGATGTCGTTCTGAATGGTTCCCGAGAGCTTCTCCGGTGGCACGCCCTGTTCCTCGGCGGCTGCCACGAACAGCGCCAGGATCGGCAGCACCGCGCCGTTCATGGTCATCGACACGCTCATCTGATCGAGCGGAATGCCCGAAAACAGCGTGCGCATGTCGTAGATCGAGTCGATCGCCACGCCGGCCATGCCGACATCGCCCGACACCCGCGGGTGATCGGAGTCGTAGCCACGGTGGGTGGCAAGGTCGAAGGCGACCGAGAGGCCCTTTTGCCCGGCGGCGAGATTGCGGCGATAGAACGCGTTGGAATCTTCCGCCGTGGAGAACCCGGCATACTGCCTGACGGTCCAGGGCTGGTTGACATACATCGTGGGGTAGGGGCCGCGCAGATAGGGCGCGATGCCGGGCCAGGTCTCGAGGAAGTCGATGCCTTCGAGGTCGGCCTCGCTATAGCCCGGCTTTACCAGGATGCCTTCGGGCGTCAGCCAAGGCTCGGCGCCGCCGGTGGGCTGGGCGGGGGCGGTTTTCTCAAAGGCGATATTCGCAAAGTTCGGTATGCGGCTCATGGGCTTCCATTATAGCACAGGCGACCGCAGGGGTCGCCACTGTCAATCGTGGTCCGGATGCTGGTGGCTGACGATGCTATGCAGCT
>JBAQER010000960.1:0-16682 GCA_049286845.1 Bradyrhizobium sp. | reverse complement strand
AGATCGGCGCGTAGAAAATAGACCCCCTGGCTGTGGCTCCAGACGCGGACGCGGTCGACCCCGGTCCATTGCGCGATGGCGCAGGACGGAGCGATCGAGCCATGCGCGATATAGGGGCGGGTATACTGCCGCCGGATCGTGCGCGCTGTTGCAGCGCTTTTTGCCGCCATCCTGGTGTCGATCACCGTCAGTTCCGACGGCTGGGCTTTCAGGAACGAAGCCAACTTGTCTTCATCGGGCAGCGGCTCGCCTGGCCACCATGTGGCACCCTTGCGCAACGACTTGAGGGCGGCCTCCGCGGCATTCTCGGTCTCGCAGACCACACCCGCAAAGTTGCCGTCGCGGACGATGGCGAGGAGGCCGGCGACGTTGCGCGCGCCGTCCTCCTTCAGTTCGACGAGCTTTGCCGCCGACATTTCCGGTCGCAGCACCCGGCCATGCAGCATCCCGGGCAGCGCGGCATCGTGAATGAAGCGGGGATGCGCAAAAACCTTGTCGGGGATATCCAGCCGCTGAACCGAATGTCCGGCCAGCATGCGCTGGCTCGATGATTTCGGCGCGATACCCGGCGTCGCGTCGCGATCCAGCGAGACGTTTTCGGCGAGTTCCCAGTAGCTGGTCCTGACATTGCCGGGACCGGAGACGGTGCCATCCTCGATCGCCAGCGCGTCGATACCAACGCCAAGGCGATCCGACGCAGCGCTCAGGAATATCTGCCGGATTTCGGCGCAGGCGTGCCGGACCGCCCGACCGGACTGCTGCACGGAAAGACTGCCCGAGGTGACCCCTTCATTGGGACTGCCTGCCGTCGATGCGCGGACCATCTGCACGCGGCCGATATCGACATCGAGTTCGTCGGCGGCGATCTGGGCCAGCGCCGTAACGATACCTTGTCCGATCTCCACTTTTCCCGGCGAGACCGTCACCCGGCCTTCCGGCGTGAACCGGATCCATGACGACAGCCTGGGGGTCGCCGCGAGGCTGACCGGCAACTTCGCCGCGGAGGAGGGCACGGCCGTCATCGGGGTGCCATCTCAGCCGCCGCGCGCAGTACTGCCCGCACCATTCGGTTATGCGACCCGCAGCGGCAAAGATTACGGTCGAGCGCGGCCTTCACGTCGTCGCTGGTGGGGGCCGGGTTTCGCTTGAGCAGCGCGGCGGCGCTCATCAGGATGCCCGGGACGCAATAACCGCACTGCAGCGCCTGTTCGGCGATGAAGGCGCGCTGCAGCGGATGCGGCGCCTCCGTGCTTCCCAACCCTTCCAGGGTGGTGATGTCCTTGCCCGCGACCGACCACAGCGGCGTGTCGCATGCGGCCAGCGCACGATCGCCGACCATGACGTTGCAGGCGCCGCATTCATTGGCGCCGCAGCCGAAATGTGGGCCGGTCACGCCGAGTGTCCCGCGCAGGATGTCGAGCAGGCTGGAATCGGGATCGGCGTCGATATCGGTCTCGACGCCGTTGAGGCTAAATCGAACGCTCGGCATCGTGGGCCGGACCTATTTCGGCTTATCGTTGAATTTCTTGACGACCTCGGCCCATTTTACGATATCGCCGCGCAGATATTTGTCGAACTCTTCGGGGCTCATCGACATCGCCACCGCGCCCTGCTGGGCCCAGAGCTTGACGATATCCGGCCGCTTGATAGCGGCGTTCACGGCGGCATTCAGTTTGTCGATGATCGGCTTCGGCGTGCTGGCGGGCGCCATCAATCCGAGCCAGATCGTCGCCTCGTAGCCGGGGACGCCGGCCTCGGAGGCCGTCGGCAGATTCGGCAGCACGCTCGATCTCGACTTGCCCGTCGTGGCGAGTGCGCGGACCTGGTTCCCAGCGACGTTCGGGGCCATCGCCGGGACCGCGTCGATCATCATCTGTACCTGCCCGCCGATCACGCCGCTGCGCGCTTCGCCGCTGTTGCGATAGGGCACGTGCACGACATCGATACCGGCCATGGCTTTGAACAACTCGCCGGCCATGTGGTACGGTGTGCCCTGGCCCGACGAAGCGTAGTTCAGCTTTCCCGGCTGCGATTTGGCGAGCGCGATGAATTCGGCCAGCGTCTTGGCCGGAACTTGCGGATGCACCACGATCACGAGTTCGGAGTAAATGACCGGCGCGATCGGTGCGAGATCACGCATCAGTTCATATTTGCGGGTCGGCACCAGCGATTCGTTCGCGGTCTGGGTGTTCGACATCATCAACAGCGTATAGCCGTCGGGCGGCGACTTGACGGCCTCGACGGTGCCGATCACCCCGCCGGCGCCAGTGCGATTCTCGACCACGAAAGGCTGGCCGAAACTCTCCTGCAGGATGCTGCCGATCTGGCGCGCCGTTACGTCGGCCGGGCCGCCGGGGCCGAAGGGAACGATGATCTTGACCGGTCGCGTCGGATAATCCTGCGCCACGCATTGCGTCGCAACAAGAGCGGGGGTCGCGAGTAGAGCTGCCGCCAGCGCGAGCGCATACTTTCGGCCCGTCATTTCAACCTCCCGAAATTGATCTTGTTCTGTGTTGGCCAAGTCTAATGACTGATTAGGTCTGACGGCAATGGCAATGACTATGAGCTTCCGACAATCGACTCAAAAATGCGCTCCAGGAATAAAAGAGCAGGTCCGGTGTACTGACGTCATCCCGAACCTGCGGATAAAATGAACCCATGAAACAACCGTATCAACGGGCAGGCGATCCACCCCAATGGAGGGCCTATCTCGGCGCGCAATGCATAGCCCACGCGCAGTTTTTGCTGGCGCTTGCCGGATAAATGCGCTCGGCGCTCCCGATTTTTGATGCTAGCAATCGGGACATGAACCAGCAGACCAGAATCGACATCCGGCATTCCACCTGTCCGCACGACTGCCCATCGGCCTGCGCGCTCGATGTCGAGGTGATCGATGGTTCCTCGATCGGCCGGGTGCGCGGCTCCAAGCTGCAGACCTATACGGCCGGCGTCGTCTGCGCCAAGGTCGCGCGTTACGCCGAGCGCATCCATCATCCCGAGCGGCTGACGCATCCGCTGCGCCGCAACGGACCGAAGGGTTCCGGCCAGTTCGCGCGGATTTCCTGGGACGAGGCGCTGGACGAGATCGCCGATCGCTTCAACGCGGCCGAGCGTGAATTCGGCGCCCAATCTGTCTGGCCCTATTACTACGCCGGCACCATGGGGCTGGTGATGCGCGACGGCATCAACCGCCTGGCTCATGTGAAGAAGTATTCCCGCTATTACTCGACGATCTGCGCCAATGTTGCCCGGGTCGGATTTGCCATCGGTACCGGCAAGATCGCCGGCGTCGATCCGCGCGAGATGGGCGTCTCCGACCTGATCGTGATCTGGGGCACCAATCCCGTCAACACCCAGGTCAACGTGATGACGCATGCGATGCGCGCCCGCAAGGAACGCGGCGCCAAGATCGCGGCGATCGACATCTACAACAACGACACCATGAAGCAGGCTGACATCAAGATCATCCTGCGGCCCGGCACCGACGGCGCCTTTGCCTGCGGTGTCATGTATGTGCTGTTTCGCGAAGGCTATGCCGACCGCGACTATCTGGCGCGTTACACCGATTGCCCCGGCGAACTCGAGGCGCATCTTGAGACCCGCACGCCGGAATGGGCGTCGTCGATCTGCGGTGTGCCGGCTGAGGAGATCGAGGCCTTTGCCCGCGCCGTCGGGCAGACCAAGCGCACCTTTTTCCGTCTCGGATATGGTTTCACCCGTAGCCGCAATGGTGCTGCGCAGATGCACGCGGCGCTGTGCATTCCGGCGGTGACCGGGGCCTGGCAGTACGAGGGCGGCGGCGCGTTCTTCAATAATTACGCGATCTGGAAGTTCAATGAGTCCATCATTGAAGGGCACGACGCCATCGACCACTCCACGCGGGTGCTCGACCAGTCCAGGATCGGGCGCATCCTGACCGGCGACCCGGAAGCACTTCACCACGGCCCGCCGGTCAAGGCGATGCTGATTCAGAACACCAATCCGATGACGGTGGCGCCGGAGCAGGCGCTGGTGCGGCAGGGTTTTGCGCGCGAAGACCTGTTCGTGGCGGTGCACGAGCAGTTCATGACCGAGACCGCCGCCATGGCCGACATCGTGCTGCCGGCGACGATGTTCATGGAGCACGACGATCTCTATTACGGCGGCGGCCACCAGCATATTTCGGTCGGCGCCAAGCTGATCGAGCCGCCCGGTGAATGCCGCTCCAACCATGAGGTGCTGCAAGGGCTCGGCCGGCGTCTCAACGCGGTGCATCCCGCCTTCGACATGACGGCGCGCGAATTGATCGACGCTACGCTCAAGAAGAGCGGCCATGGAGACATCGCGACGCTGGAGGCCGAGCTGTGGCGCGATCTGCAGCCGGATTTCCGCACCTCCCATTACCTCGATGGTTTCGCGCACAAGGATGGCAAGTTCCATTTCAAGGCGGACTGGGCGAATCCTCCGTTCGGCATCAAGGGTATGGGGCCGTGGCAGCAGATGCCGTCGCTGCCGGACCACTGGACCATCATCGAGGAGGCGGACGCGGCGCATCCGTTCCGGCTCGCCACAAGTCCGTCGCGCAGCTTCCTCAATACCAGCTTCAACGAAACCCCGTCGTCGATCGCGCGCGAAGGCCCGCCCTCGGTGATGATCCACCCACAGGATGCGGCTGCGCTCGGGATATCCGACGGCGACGCCGTCACGCTTGGCAATACGCGTGGCGAGACCACGCTGACGGCGAAACTGTTCGACGGCCTGCGCCGCGGCGTGCTGATCGCGGAATCGATCCAGCCCAACAAGGCCCATATCGGCGGCCGCGGCATCAATATGCTGACCGGCGCCGAAGCGGTGGCGCCGATCGGCGGCGCGGCGTTCCACGACAACAAGGTCTGGGTAAAGAAGGCGGCGCCAGCCACTGCGCGCAAGAGCTGATCTCGCTTGCAGTCCACCGCTATACTGCCGCAAATGTTTGTGAGCACATAAGCGAAACAGGCGAGTGGGACAATGACCGACAATACCAGCGTGATACGCGAGAAGCGCGGACAGGCGTTCTGGATCACCATCAACCGGCCCGACAAGCGCAACGCCCTCAATGGCGACGTGATCGCCGGCATCGCCAGGGGCTATCGCGAAGCGCATGACGATAAGGACGTCCGCGTCATCGTCCTGACCGGAGCGGGCGACAAGGCGTTTTGCGCCGGCGCCGACCTGCAGAACAGCGGCGCCGCCTTCGCGATGGATTTTTCCCGGCCCAATGTCGACTATGCCGATCTCTTGCGGTTGTCGCAGAACGCCACCAAGCCGGCGATCGCGCGGGTCGGCGGCGTCTGCATGGCCGGCGGCATGGGCCTGTTGTGCATGACCGACATGGCGGTCGCCGCCGACAACGTGATTTTTGGATTGCCCGAGGTGAAGGTCGGCGTGTTCCCGATGCAGGTGATGGCACTGTTGCAGTCGATCGCGCCACGCCGCCTCGTCAACGAGTGGGCGCTGACCGGCGAGCCCTTCGACGCCAAGACCGCGCAATCCGCCGGGCTCCTGAATCATGTGGTACCGGCAACCGAGCTCGACGCCAAGGTCGACTGGCTGATCGGCCGCATCACCGACAAGTCGCCGACCGCGATCCGGCGCGGCAAATACGCCATGCGCGCGATAGCCTCGATGTCGTTCGACGAAAGCATCGCCTATACCGAAAGCCAGATCGCGCTGCTGGCGATGACCGAGGACGCCAAAGAGGGGCTCAAGGCGTTCGGCGAAAAGCGCAGGCCGTCCTGGCCGGGGAAGTAGGGGAGTTGCGATGCTGGAATAGTGCCGGTGATTTGCCCGACGTGTCAAAATTTTTTTCGCGGGCAAAGGATCCATCCCGGCGATCCCTTTTTACTTTGCATGGGGTTGTTTTCGATATTTTTGCTTGGGAGCGGGAACCGCGCCGGCCTTGCGGCCGGGAAGCGTGGCTGGCCGAGCGGTGGCTCGCGCGCAGCAGGCCGTTTGCACCCGTTGAGCGATCGCACCTTGCGCCGAGTTCAATTTGGCCAAAGGCCGGTGAGTAGTCTAGTCTGCTGTAGCGGCAAAATCGCCTGCCGGGGAGGGGAAACATGGATCGCCGTAATTTCATGGCCGGGTGCGCCGGTCTGGCGTTGTCAGCCAGAGCGGGCGATGCGTTCGCCCAGTCGGGGCCGCTGACGAAGATCATCTTTCCCTTCGCGGCCGGCGGTAGCGGCGATGCGCTATGCCGCCTGCTGGCCCAGCACATCGCCCAGCCGCTCGACCGCAATGTGATCGTCGAGAGCCGCACCGGTGGTGACGGGCTGATCGGGATCAAAGCGGTGAAGGGCGCAGCCGCGGACAGCACGATGATCCTGGTGACGACCGGCCCCACCATGTACCTGTTGCCGATGGTGGAGATTCAACCGAGCTTCGATGCGGCAAAGGATTTCGTCCCGGTGTCGCAGCTCGTCCGGTTCGAATTTGCGATCGTAGCTAGCCCTGCGATCGGAGCCAACGACTTCAGGGAGCTGGTAGCCTGGCTGAAGGCCAACACCGCAAAAGCAAGCTATGGAACCCCCGGCAGCGGCAACATCCCGCATTTCCTGGGATGGAGACTTGAACAGGTGCTCGGTCTGTCCATGACCAGGGTACCCTATCGCGGTTCCGCGTTGATCGTAAACGATCTGATCGGCGGGCACGTGCCGTTCGGCATCACCACCGTTGCGGACGCGATCGCGCAGCACCGGGCCGGCGCGGTGAAAATACTTGCCGTCAGCAGCACGGAGCGTTCGCAATTCGTGGCTGATGTCCCGACCCTGAAGGAAAACGGCATCGATCTGGTCACTGACGCCTGGTACGGGATGTGGCTGCCGGCCGGCAGCTCGCAGGAATTTGTAGGTAAGCTGAGTGCCGCCGTGAGAGCCGCGCTTGCGAAGCCCGAGGTCAAGGAGAAGCTGCTGGCGATCGGCCTGATCCCGGTCGGGAGCACGCCTGAGGGGCTCACCCAGGAACTCGCCGCCAACACCGCGTTCTGGCAGCCGATCGTCAAGGCTACCGGCTACAAGATCACGAAATGAGCGGCTTCAGGCCGGCGGAATGCCGATCTTCTTCCGGATCGCTGACAGTTCCGCTTCGTCCCAGATTCCGATCAGGATGCCGTTCCTGACCTGGAGCTGTTTCTCCGCATAGGCGGCGATCTTCTCCGTGCTGGTGGTGATGTGGCCCTTGGGGTGCAGCGCCCATTCGAACAGCGCCGACTGCATCCTGGCGATCACGCCGGCGCAGGACGGATCTTCGCCGCGGTCGGTCAATTCCTGCCGATCGTCCTGGAGGTCGTACAGCATCGGCCGGAAGCCGGAGGCGTGGACGTATTTCCAGCGGCCGTCGAACACCATGAACAGCCGGCACTGTTCGATCGGCTGGTTCAGCTTCAGCCGGACATCCTGCATGCAGTAGTCATATTCCGAGAAGACCACTTTGCGCCAATCCGACGGCCGCTCGCCGCGCAGCAGCGGCATCAGGGAACGGCCTTCCAGAATATGATCCGGCGGCTTGCCGCCGAAATAGTCGATGAAGGTCGGCGCCAGGTCGATCGCCTCGATCAGCGCATCGCACACCGTGCCCCGCGTGGCGTCGGCCGCGATGGACGGATCGATCACGATCAGCGGGATTTTCGCGGAAGCATCGTGGAACAGGTCCTTCTCGCCCATCCAGTGATCGCCGAGATAATCGCCGTGGTCGGAGGTGAATACGATCATGGTGGTGTCGAGCAGGCCGCGGGCTTCGAGAAAATCCATCAGCACGCCCATCTGGTCGTCGATCTGCTTGATCAAGCCCATATAGGTCGGAATGACTTTTTCCCGCGCCCCGTCGCGCGACATGTTGCGGGAGTAGCGCATGTCCATGTAGGCGGCGAACACCGGATGCGCGGATTGCTTTTCCTGCTCCGAGCGCACCGCCGGCAGCACGTCGCCGGGCCCATACATGCTGGCATAGGGCTCGGGCGCAATGTAGGGCCAATGCGGCTTGATGTAGGACAGATGCATGCACCATGGGCGTCCGTCCGCTTCCGCCCCGGTGATGAAATCCATCGCGCGCCGCGTCATGTAAGGCGTCTCGGAATCCTCCTCCGCGACGCGGGCCGCCTTGTCGGCGTGCACCAGCAGCCAGCCGTTCTGCAAGCTCCCGTCGTCGTCCGCGCCGGAATTGGCCCAGTGCTCCCACGGGTTGGGCGCCTCATAGCCGCGCTCGCGCAAATAGGCGTCGTATTTCGGGCGCGGCCGGCCGGTCGGATGCAGGCCGTCGTCGCGCTCATAGGGCTCGAAGCCACATTCGGCCACATGGACGCCGATGATCGAGTCCGGCGCGATCCCCAGCATCTTCAGGCCTTCGAGGTCGGGCGTCATGTGGGTCTTGCCGACCAGCACGTTGCGCACCCCGATTTTCTTCAGGTGATCGCCGAGCGTCGGCTCGCCGACGCGCAGCGGCCAGCCGTTCCAGTGCGAGCCGTGCGAGCGCATGTAGCGGCCGGTATAGAACGACATCCGTGAGGGACCGCAGATCGGCGACTGCACATAGGCGTTCGAGAACCGCACGCCGCGTTTGGCCATCGCATCGATATTCGGCGTCTTCAGGGTGGGATGCCCGGTGCAACCCAGGTAATCATAGCGAAGCTGGTCGCACATGATCCAGAGGACGTTCTTGGGACGTGACATGATCTAGGCTTCGGTCCGGTTGT
Organism: Bradyrhizobium sp.; assembly: GCA_049286845.1. Lineage (GTDB taxonomy): Bacteria > Pseudomonadota > Alphaproteobacteria > Rhizobiales > Xanthobacteraceae > Bradyrhizobium. Next base: position 7,975 of record JBAQER010000960.1, on the reverse strand, counting down.
TGGAATCGGCGCAATTAAAGCTGATGGAAAACAACGGCAACCCGAGGCGGCGACCGTGCGCGTTATCGGCGGGCGGCTCGGCCAGTTCCCGCACGATGACGACGATATCGATTTCGCAGGGCGGTGGTGTTGGAGCCTTGATATCGATCTTCAGGTTTCCGGCCTCATCGAGCGCGATATCCTGCGGCGACAGCATCCGTCCTCCGGCCACAACAACGATGTCCGACACATTGATACCGGGGCGGACATTTCGTGTTCCGAGGGTCAACACTCCCCTGCCGGCAACGAGTGCAAGGCGCAGCAGGAAAACCGGCTGGGTCCAGCGAAAACCCTCTTCGCCAGGATGCTCCAGGGCGTGCAGGCCGACGATGGCGTGCTGACCGATCGTGGCGATCGGCCATCTTCGCTTGCCGACCCGGGTTTGCAGGGATGGCAATGGATTGCGCGCCATCCAATACATCTGCTCGGTGCGGATGAGGCGGCTGTGGGCCGCAAGAAACCGCGTCCACCGTATCCCGTCCGTAACCGGCAGGCGCATCACCACGAGTTCATCTGCACGGGTTCTCGTGGCGAGCAGCCTCGCCCGGCCTCGCAATCCCATTGATGCTGCCGGCCAAAGGGCGCAGGTCTGCTGTAACAGCTGGAAGGCCTCGCGCGGCCGGTGCAGCGCCGCCACCACCAGACCGGCGATCATGCTGCGCGCGTGCCGCGCCGACACGATCATGTCTGGACCCTGACCCGGCGAGGGACCGAAATATTTCTCGAAAAATGCGGGATCGTTCGCGGTCCGTGCAGCCATCTCCCCGCGCACGTAGTCCGCCGTATCGTCGTGATGAGCCGACATCTCCCGCGCGTCGTCATGCATGATGACGGAGGTCGGGATCGCGGAAATGACATGACCGGACTGGTCCATGCGGGCGGAAAGCAGCGGCGGCGCAAACTGCCCGTATTTCGCCTCAAAAGGTCCGACCTCCTCGAAGAGGTCGCGCCGAATTGCGAACGCCGTACGATGGAGGCGGCGCCACGTCGATCGGTTGGCCCAACCGGACTGGATATCGGCAAACCATCGCCGCATGAGCCCGGCGACCAGATGACCGTCAATGTTTTCGATCCGGAAATTGCAGGCCTCGCCGTCGGGGTTTGCCGAAATCCAGGCGGCGAGGGCGGACAGACTGTCGCGTTGGGGCACGCCATGAGCCTCGACAAAGAGCAGCCAGGGCGTCTTCGCTTCGCGCGCTCCGGCGTTCCAATGGTCGGCCTCGCGTCCCGTGCCCGGCACGCGCAGAATGGCACCCTGGCTTCGGAGCACCCTTTGCAGAGATACCTCGCCGAGGTCCGCGTCGGTGTCAGCAACCACCACGACGCGGTATAATTTGCCGTCGAGATCCTGCCCTTCGATCCAGTGCCGGACGCGCTCAGCGACATCGCCGCGAACATCGAAGACGGGGAAAATAACCGTGAACAACGGAGACGATTCCATATGCGCTGCAGCGTCGTGCGCGGCATCCGGCGGGGATTCCCCCGTTGTCGTCGACTGGTCGACCGGTGGCGTATCTCCGGCCAGCCAGGTGCCTGTGGCGGCCAGCAGCTTGCGCTTGTTGTCAATTCCAACCGTCCAGTTTGCGTGGAACACGAACGGCAGGAGCTCGCCTTCGATCGGACACGGACACTCGCCGGCATTCTGCAAATTCCGGTAGCCGAGCCCATTCAGGAACAGCGCCTCGGGCAGGAAATACATTTCGTGCAGCCATGAGACGTCGTCTTCGATGAGCTGTTGGCAGGCAGCCTGATCGTCGAGGCTGGCGCCGCCGCCGAGCTGTGTGGAGCGAAACGCAATCAAAGCATCGAGAAAGGCGATCGCCGTTTCAGTTCTCGCAAGCGACACAAATCCCAGGCACAGCGCAGGCGGGAATCGAGGCAACCCTTCGGTCTGGACAGCGATTGGATAGACCATGGCCACCTGAATAAGATACGGAAGCGGATTCCTCATCCAGGAAACATCCAGGTCCGCATAGACCACATGCGGATGAATCCCAATCAATTGCCGAAGGAAAAGTATCTTCCTCCATGAAATATCGGTAAATGAACGCGATCCGAAGCGGGAATACTCCGTCGTCCTGCCCGCGTTCCCGGAGAGTTCCCGGCTGGAGATTACCCGAATATCGGAGGAATGCGATCTTGCGACGCTCTCCACCGAATTCTGTGCATTGAGGGGGCAACCAACATGGATTTGACCGGCCTCGACGCCTGTCTGCAAAATTCCCTTAATGGCGTTTGACAGGAAATCTTCCATCCCGCGCGTGCAGAACAAGGCGACGACAGGCCTAAAATCCGTTGGGTGAACAGCGCCAGTCATGTAGTCTTTCCCAGTCCGTCAACAGCCGCAGTCTCGTTTCTTTCAAATCACTGGATCCGATGATTCCGGCCGTGGGTGACCGGCCGCCTGCATTCAGACCGATGTTCGTATCATCTGCAACCTGGATATGCGATGGCCCATGAAAGAGAGGGCGGCGATGGCGCCGCCGAGCGGATGTGCGGGGATATTGGAGCTGCTCTGTCGAGGTGATACCGGTATTCCTCCAACCGCGGCCAGCTTACTCCGGCCGGTGTTGCTTGTGGTATGATAGATTTTTCAGGGATCCGTGGTTGTGCGCGAAAAGCGAAACCCAGCCAGCCAGTTTAACCTCGCGATCGTCGACTTCGTGGCCGCCATCAAGCTGCGGCCGCTTTGGATCAAGCTTGGCTGGAATGACATCCTCTATCGATATCGACGTTCCACGCTGGGGCCGTTCTGGTCAACGGCGAACACGGCGATCACGGTCATTGCGCTGGGGGGGATCTACTCGCAGCTATTCAACATGCCGATCCAGCAACTGTTGCCGTATGTCTGTGCTGGACTGATTGTCTGGGGCTTCATCAGTTCGATCCTGGTAGACGCCGGCACGCTGTTCTCGAGCTCGGAGAGTTACATCAAGCAGATCCGCTTGCCCTATTCGCTTCACGCCTTCCGCTTTGTCTTCAGCAAGGCGATCTTGTTTGCACATGACCTGCCGATCTACATCGCGTTGATCCTGTTTTTCGAGGTTTGGCCGGGAGCGGTCGCGCTGTACGCCATTCCGGCATTTCTGCTGCTGGTGTTCAACGCTCTGCTCGTCAGCCTTGCCATCGGAATGGTTTCCGCGAGGTTTCGCGATATTCCCCGCATCATAACCAGCCTCATCCAGGTGGTGTTCCTGATCACGCCCATCATCTGGACCCCGGAATTGCTCGGCTCGCGTGTATATCTTGCCTACGCAAACCCGCTGTTTCACCTGATCGAGATCGTGCGTGCTCCCTTGCTCGGCTCCCTGCCGTCCGTGCAAACGGTCATGGTGACGCTGGCGATGACGGCGGCAAATCTCGTTGCGACAACTCTGGTCTTTGTCCGTTTTCGCTCCAGGATTGCCTACTGGATATGAGTTCGATGATGTCCGAAGGAGAGCGCGAGCCGATCGTCAGCCTGGACCGGGTATCGGTTTCGTTTCCGGTCTACCAGGGAGGCTCGCGTTCCCTGAAGAAGCGCGTGCTCTTCCATGGATCGGCGGGCAAGATCGGGCGCGACGCCAATGACAAGATCATTATCGAGGCGTTGCGCGAGGTGTCCCTTTCGCTGTCGGCGGGAGATCGGCTGGCGCTGATCGGGGCCAACGGCGCCGGAAAGACCACGTTGTTGCGGACCATGGCGGGAATCTACGAGCCCATCGAAGGCCGTGTCGTCACGCACGGGCGGATTTCCCCGATGTTCGACATCAGTCTCGGAATCGATGCAGATCTGAGCGGCTATGAGAACATTCGCCTGCGAGCCCTTCTGCTCGGGTTGTCGCCCGGCGCGATCGAAGAGCACCTGCCGGACATCGTCAAATTCACCGAACTCGGCGATTACCTCGACATGCCGGTGCGGACCTATTCGACGGGAATGATACTGCGGCTCGGTTTTGCGGTCGCGACGTGCTTCAAACCGGAAATACTGCTGATGGATGAATGGATCCTGGCCGGCGACGCGCATTTCATGGGCAAGGCCGAAGCGCGGGTCCAGAATTTCATTGAGCGCGCCAGCGTGATGGTGCTGGCTTCGCATGATCTCAAGCTGTGCAGCCGCTGGTGCACCATGGGCGTCTGGCTCGATCAGGGCCGCGTCAGGGAGCTGGGGCCGATCGGCAATGTCATCAAGCAATACACGGAGTCGGTTGCCGAAGGGCAATGGCGCCGATCAACGTCTCAATAGACCGAGCCGGTAGCTCCAGTGACAAATAAACTGACGTAGCAAATAGGGCGCGATGGCACGGGATATTTCGAGCTGGGATGGGACGTAGCCGAGGTTTCTCAAGCGCAGCCTCTGCATCTCCTTTCGTCCGAGCTCGTAGTTCTTGGTCGTCTTCTGGGCGTCATGCACGCGAAAGCAGGCGAGAAATCGTCGCGCTCGCGCGAACTTGAATCCTGCGGCTTGCGCCCGCAACATGAAGTCCCAGTCCAGCGCATAGTGAAAGTTGCGGTCCATCGGTCCGACGGCGTCCCACACCCGGCGGCGCCAGAACATGGTTTCCTGCGGAACATAGCCGGCATAGCGCAGCGCCTCGATACTATGCGCCGGCAAGATGGCGCGACCGATTTCAGAGCCGGCATAGTCGATGAAGATGCGATGCCCGTAAACAACGTCGATGTCGGGTCGCTCTGCGAAGAATTTGGCGACATAGGTCAATGCGCCCGGGAGCAGGGTATCGTCGCTGTTGAGGTACGCCATGATGTCGCCGTCGACCCCGGCGAAGCCCTGGTTGATCGCATCGGACTGCCCCTGGTCCGGCTCGCTGCGCCAGCTGATTTTGTCACCATAGCCTTTCAGGATAGCCACGGTGTCGTCCTCGGATCCGCCGTCCTGAACATGGTATGACAGCGCCGGATAGTTTTGGCCGATCACGCTGTCGATTGTCGCTGCCAGGAACTGGCCGTGATTGAAGCTCGGAGTCACGATTGCGATGGTGGGAACGCATGTCGGCAGGCTTGGCGGCGCTGGTAGTGAACGCAGATCGAGCGGGCGGGGGGAGTGCTGTTCGAAGGTCCACATCGGCGGACGCAACCAGAACCTGCGGAGGTGCGCTCGAGACCTTGCGTATGCTTCTTGCAGCTGGCTCTGGCTGGTGTCCAGGCCGTCCAGCCGCTCCTCGATCGCCTTCAGTCTCTCCAGCAATTCACGCTTAAATTCGTCGTCCATTCACTCAGTATCCAGGAAATAAATACAGAACAACCGATGAATAATATGATGAATTACATGGCCAAGCTACCGCCTGTGCGGCATCTTAGAAGCCTTCCAATAGGCAATCGACCTTGGCTCGCAGGATGCGAAGGCCAAGCGTAACCAAAGGACAGTATGCCTATGGAGCGAGTCATCGCCTCCGGCTGACGGCGCGTATCGGATCGGCACGACAGCCGATCGTTCTACGGAGATTGCAGCGGTGCCGTCTATCCCGCGTTGGCTTTCAAGCCGGCGGCCTCGATGCCCGCGACTGCGCAGATCTCGTCATTGTCAGATGTGTCGCCGCTGACGCCGACTGCGCCGAGCAGGGTGCTACCGTCCTGGATCAGCACGCCGCCAGGCACCGGGATCAAGCGGCCCTGCGCCATCGTATTCACCGCGCCGATGAAATAGGCCTGCTCCTGCGCGCGCTGGAATAGCGCCCGCGACCCCATGCCCATCGCCAGTGCGCCGTAGGCCTTGCCATGGGCGACCTCGCTGCGCAGCAGGCTGGTGCCGTCCTGCGCCGCGGAGATCTTCACGCATCCGCGCGCATCGAGGACGGTGATGACCAGCGGTTTCAGTTTCTTTTCGACGGCCTTGGCAAGCGCCGCATCGAGAATCTTGCGGGCGACGTCGAGGGTCAGTTCAGCCATGGATCGGATCCTTTGTGATCGGCGAGGAATAGGGGGTGGACCGCGCGTTGTCGAGGCTCATCGCCAGCACGCGCGCGACATGCAGGGCGCCGCGCCCGGCGCCGTCCTTGATCTGGTGCCGGCATGAGGTGCCGTCGGCGACAACAAGCGTTGCGGCGTCGGCGCGCCTGACGGCGGGCAGCAGCGACAGCTCGGCCATCTCCATCGAGGCCTGAAAGGTCTCGGCGGCGTAGCCGAACGCGCCGGCCATGCCGCAGCAACTGGATTCGATGATCTCGACATTGAGGTCGGGAACCAGCCGAAGCACCTTCTCGACCGGCTTGAACGCGCCGAATGATTTCTGGTGGCAGTGGCCGTGCACGATCGTCTTCGCGGCGACCGGTCCGAGCGGCAGTTGCAGCCGGCCGGCCTCGGCCTCGCGCACCAAAAATTCCTCGAACAGCAGCGCATGTGCGCTGATGCTCATGGCGGTGTCGTCGGATCGCAGCGACAGCAATTCGTCGCGCAGGGTCAAGAGGCAGCTCGGCTCAAGGCCAATGATCGGCACGCCGCGCGCGGCGAACGGCGCATAGGTCGCAACCAGCCGGTCCAGTTCCGCGCGGGCCTGATCGATCAGCCCGGCCGAGAGGAACGTCCGCCCGCAGCACAGCGGCCGGCCGTTATCAACGGGTTTCGGAATGTGGACGCGGTATCCGCCCGCGACCAGCACCCGCAGCGCGGCGTCGAGGTTTTCGCGCTCATAGGCGCGGTTGAAGGTATCGGCGAACAATACGACTTCGCGGCCATCGGCCGGGCCGACCGCCTCGGCATCGGACCGGAACACATCGCGCCGCCATTCCGGCAGGGCGCGCCGCGTGCTGATGCCGGCGAATTTCTCGAACAGCTTTCGCAACAGCGGACTGTTGTTGCGAAGATTGGCGAGCGGGGCGAAGCGCGAGGCCAGCGCCGCGTAGCGCGGGAGATAACCCACTAGCCGGTCGCGCAACGAAAGCCCTTGCCGGGCTGCGCGTGCCGCCAGCACCTCGATCTTCATCTTGGCCATGTCCACGCCGGTGGGGCATTCGTGGCGGCACGCTTTGCAGGACACGCAGAGCTTCATCGTGTCCATCATCTCGTCGGAGGCGAGCGCATCCGGACCCAATTGGCCGGAGATCGCCAGCCGCAGGGTGTTGGCGCGCCCGCGCGTGACGTCCTTCTCGTTGCGGGTGGCGCGATAGGACGGGCACATGACGCCGCCCTCGAGCTTGCGGCAGGCGCCGTTGTTGTTGCACATCTCGACCGCGCCCTGGAAACCGCCGCCGGCACCGGGATAAGCGGACCAGTCCAGCGCCGTCTTCAGGTCGGGCACGCGGTAGTCCGGCGGATAGCGAAACAACGTGCGATCGTCCATCTTGGGCGCATCGACGATCTTGCCGGGATTGAGCACATTGTCCGGATCGAAGCGGTGCTTGACCTCGCGGAAGTCGGCGATGATGCGCGGGCCGAACATCGCCTCGTGGAATTCCGAGCGCACCAGGCCGTCGCCGTGTTCGCCGGAATGCGAGCCCTTGTATTCGCGCACCATCGCAAACGTTTCTTCGGCGATGGCACGCATCGCCGTGACGTCCTTCTCCAGCTTCAAATTGAGTACCGGGCGCACATGCAGGCAGCCTTCGGAGGCATGCGCATACATGGTGCCGCGGGTGCCGTGCCTGGCGAAGATCTCGTTGAGCCGCGCGGTATAGTCGGCGAGGTGCGGCAGCGGCACCGCGCAGTCCTCGACAAAGGAGACGGGCTTGCCCTCCTGCTTCATCGACATCATAACGTTGAGGCCGGCGGCGCGGAATTCGGCGATGCCTGTTTGCAGCGCGGGCTCCGTGATCTCGACCACGCCGCCCCACTTGCGCTGCGGGTTGTTCCAGCCGAAGCCGAGGTCGCCCATCAGCTCGCCGAGTCGTTTCAGGCGTCGGAGGTTCTCGGCCTGGTCCTCCTCGGCAAACTCGACGATCAGCACCGCATCGGGATCGCCGCGCACCGCGGCGCCGATGATCGGCTGGAACATCGCGATCTC
>JBAQER010000959.1:0-3153 GCA_049286845.1 Bradyrhizobium sp. | reverse complement strand
GCGGCCTGTACGACTTCGGCTTCCGGCACGACCCCGAGCATCCGCTGGAGTCGCTGGCCGACTACTGCCTGGGTTGCTACACCAACCTGAACCTGCCCTCGCGCATCGACATGATCTGCAAGTACATCGACGAGTACCAGGCCGACGGCCTGCTGATCAATTCGATCAAGAGCTGCAACAGCTTCTCGGCCGGCCAGCTGCTGATCCTGCGCGAAGTGGAAAAGCGCACCGGCAAGCCGGCCGCGTTCATCGAATCCGACCTGGTGGACCCGCGCTACTTCTCGGCCGCCAACATCAAGAACCGGCTGGAGAGCTACTTCCAGATGATCAAGGCGAAACGCACCGCCGCGCAGTCGGCGGTCCTGCCCGCCGCCGGGGCCCACTGACCGTGAAGACCTTCATCGGCATCGACCTGGGCTCCACCACCACCAAGGCGGTGGTGATCGACGAGGAGCGCAACGTGCTCGGCCGCGGCATCACCAACTCGCGCTCCAACTACGACACGGCGGCGGCGATCGCGAAGCAGGAGGCGCTGGTCAGCGCGCGTTTCCAATTGTTCAGAAACGCCTTGTCAAGAGAAAAGGTCTTGAATGGCGGCTTGGAGGAATTCATCTCCCAGCTCGAACGCGACTTCCGCCTCGAGCAGTTCCTCGAGCAACTGGACGACCTGGAGGCCACCTGCCGGCGCAGCGCCGAGACCGGGAAGTTCGGGGAAGCGGCGAAGGCCGTTTCAGCCGCCTTGCAGGAAGTATTCCGATTGCTCAAGGAGGAAGCACCGGCCCTGTTCGCCCCCGGCGCCAAACGCAAGTCGGACTTCTTTCGCGACATCGCCGGCAGCCGCTACCACGCGCTGAGCGAGGCGGTCGCGAAGGAGGCGGGCGTGCGCTACGACATGCTTCTCAACGTCTTCGACCGCTCGATCATCGAGGTCGAGAACCGCGTCTATGATGCTTCGATCAAGCGCCACCTTCTGGCAGCCCTCAAGCGGACCTATGTTGCGCTACCCGGCATGGTGTCGAAGGAGAAGAGCATAAGTTCCCCCATTCAATCCGTGCTCGATACCGAGCTGGAGGAGATCTACGTCGTCGGCACCGGCTACGGTCGCGCGCGGCTGCCTTTTTCCAAGGAGCACATCCGCTCCGAAATCCTGTGCCACGGCCTGGGCGCGCACGTGATGTTCCCGAAGACGGCGACCGTGCTCGACATCGGCGGCCAGGACACCAAGGCGATCCAGGTCGATCCGCAGGGCATCGTGGAGAGCTTCCAGATGAACGACCGCTGCGCGGCCGGCTGCGGGCGCTACCTGGGCTACATCGCCGACGAGATGAACATGGGCCTGCACGAACTCGGGCCCCTGGCGATGAAGTCGACCAAGACCGTGCGCATCAACTCGACCTGCACCGTGTTTGCCGGCGCCGAACTGCGCGACCGGCTGTCGCTGGGCGAAAAGCGCGAGGACATCATGGCCGGCCTGCACCGCGCCATCATCCTGCGCGCGATGTCGATCCTGGCGCGTTCGGGCGGCATCCGCGACCAGTTCACCTTCACCGGCGGCGTCGCGAAGAACGAGGCCGCTGTCAAGGCGCTGATGACCCTGGTGAAAGAGAACTACGGCGACGTGACGCTCAACATCAATCCCGATTCCATCTATACCGGCGCGCTCGGCGGTGCGACCTTCGCCTGGCGCGCGGTGCTTGAAGACGGCAAAACGGCGGAGGCGCGTGCATGACCCATACGGTCGGCATTGACATCGGTTCGGGTGTCGTAAAAACGGTTTTATTCGACAACACCACCTGGCTCGCCCGGCGCTGCGAGCGCATCCGCAAGCGCGACAACATGCAGCTGGCCAGGGACACCCATGCCGAGGTCATCGAGGAAGCCGGGCTCAAGCCGGCCGACGTGGAGTACGTCGCCACCACCGGCGAGGGCGAGAACGTCGCCTTCGCCACCGGCCACTTCTATTCGATGACCACGCATGCGCGCGGCGGCGTCTTTCTGCGTCCCGATGCGCGCGCGGTGGTGGATATCGGCGCGCTCAACGGCCGCGCGATCTACGTTGACGAGCGCGGCAAGGTGCTTTCCTACAAGATGACCAGCCAGTGCGCCTCGGGCTCGGGCCAGTTCCTCGAGAACATCGCGCGCTACCTCGGCGTCGCGGTCGAGGAGATCGGACCGCTGTCGAAATCCGCCAAAACGCCGGAAAAAATCAGCTCCATCTGCGCCGTACTGGCGGAGACTGACGTCATCAACATGGTTTCGCGCGGCATCCCCACGCCGGACATCCTCAAGGGCATCCACGTATCGATGGCCTCGCGCCTCGTCAAGCTGCTCAAGGTCACCGGGATCCTCAAGGGCACGGTGCTGCTCACGGGCGGCCTCGCGCTCGACGCGGGGCTGCTTGCCGCGCTGCAGGAGGAGCTGGTCAACGAGAAAATCACCGGCCTGGAGGCGGTCAACCATCCGGACTCGATCTACGCCGGCGCGATCGGCGCCGCCCTGTGGGGCGCTTTCCGGCACGACAAACTGAAGGAACTGCAGGCCCGCGCGGCCGCCTGAACCCGGGAGAACCCACATGGCACTGACCATCAATGACGCCTGCACCGCCTGCGACGCCTGCCCGTCGGTCTGCCCGAACGAGGCGATCACCGTGGGCAATCCGATCTACGTCATCGACCCGCTCAAATGCACCGAGTGCGTCGGCGGGCACGACGAACCGCAGTGCAAGCTCGTCTGCCCGGCCGATTGCATCGTGCAGCACCCGGATTTCGTCGAGACCCCCGAGCAGCTGCAGGAAAAATACCAGTCGCTGCACGGCTGAGCCGGGCCGCCCGTGCTTGCGGAGCGGTCCGGTCATCACTAACCTACCCTGCTTGCCAATAGTTGCGGGGGAGTTGCGATGCAGGCGAATGACGGAATGAAAACCGGCCGGCGCGGATTCCTGCAGGCCGCTGCCGCGGGCCTCGCGCTTGGCGCCCTGCCGCAGGCCGTGCGCACCGCCGCCAGCGCGGAGCCGGGCCTGAAGATCGGCGTCATCGGATCGGGCAGGATCGGCAGCACCCTGGGCGGGATCTGGGTCAAGGCGGGGCACGAGGTCATGTTCTCGTCGCTCGATCTCGAGCACGACAAGGCGCTCGCGGCGCGCCTGGGCGGCAA
>JBAQER010000958.1:0-2448 GCA_049286845.1 Bradyrhizobium sp. | reverse complement strand
GGACTGCCATGGATCGAGCGCCAACGAAACTGCCTCAAGCGCTGGACGGAACGGGCTATGCGCCAGCCAGCGAAGAACTCGCCCATGCCCGGGCCGCGGTCTCCGAGCTGGCGGAGTTGCGCAGATCGCACGAGTTGCTGGTCTCGGCGCTGGATGCGGCCAGCGACGGCATCCTGATGCTGCGCTATTCGGACGGTTCCCTCTACTACAACATCCGGTTCGTCGAGCTATGGGGCATCCCGGAGGACAGGCTCGGCGACCTGAACCAGACGTCGGTGACTGAATTGCTGCTGAGCCGCGCCAAGAATCCGGCCGGCTATGCGGCGCTCATCGAGCGGCACCGGCTCAACCCGGAAGCCGAGAGCCTGAGCACGATCGAACTGCGCGACGGGCGGGTGCTGGAACGTCAGGCCGTGCCGCAGCGCATCCACGGCCAATGCGTCGGCAGCATGATCACCTTTCGCGACGTCACGGAACGGTTGCGGCACGAGGTGACGATGGAGTTCAACCACGTGGTGCTCGAGAATTCGCCGCCCATGTACTGGATCGACCGCGACACTGGGGCGCTCAGTTACGCCAACCCCGCCATGTGCAAACACATCGGCTACGAGCTGCACGAACTGCTGAGAATGAAGATCTCGGAGTATGACGCCCAATTCCCGGACGCTGGCGTTCTTCGCCTCGAGGAATTCATTACCGCGGCGAGCGGGCCCGTCAGCTTCGACAGCCGGCATCGCCGCAAGGACGGGACGACCTGCGACGTTCAACTCTGGGCATTCAAGGCCGAGACAGCGAACCGCTCGATCATCGTCATCACCGCGCGGGACATCACCGCCCAAAAGCAGGCCGAGCGGGAAAAGAAGCGGCAACAGGCGACGCTGAAGTCCCTGCTCGATTCGATCCCCGACCGGATCTTCTACAAGGACCTGGACGGCCGTTACCTCGGCTGTAACGCGGCCTTCGCCGCCGCGATCGGCCGCCCCGCCGAGGACATTGCCGGCCTGACGGCCTATGACCTGTACCCGAAGGAGGTTGCGCAGGAAATGCTCGGGTGGCAGAAGGCCGCGCAAGCACAGCGGGCCGAACTATCGCACGAGTTTTGGGTGACCTATCCTGGCGGCCAACGCGTTCCATTCGAGACCAAGATCTCGCCGCTATGGGACGAGGACGGCCACTCGCGCGGCTTGATCGGTATCAGCCGCAACATCAGCGAGCGCAAGAAGATCGAAGCGGAAGTGCGCGACGCCAAGGAAACCGCCGAAGACGCCACGCGCCTGAAGTCCGACTTCCTGGCCAACATGAGCCACGAGATCCGCACGCCGATGAACGCCATCATAGGCCTGTCGAACCTGGTCCTGAAGACCGACCTGACCGCGAGCCAGCGCGACTACATCGCCAAGGTCCAGACGGCCGGACAGCATCTGTTGGGGGTGATCAACGACATCCTGGATTTCTCCAAGGTCGAAGCCGGCAAGCTCGATCTGGAGCAAAGCGATTTCAACCTGGAGAAACTGCTGGACAACACGGGTAGCCTGATTGGGGAGAAGTGCCACGGCAAGGGGCTGGAGCTGGTGTTCGAAGTTGCGCCCGACGTTCCCGCCAACCTGGTGGGCGACTCGCTTCGCCTGGGCCAAATCCTGCTGAACTACGCCAACAACGCGGTGAAGTTCACCGAACAGGGCGAGATCATCATTTCGGTGCGAGCCAGCCAACGCACCGACAAGGACGTGTTGCTGCACTTCCGGGTGCACGACACTGGCATGGGCCTCGCGCCCGACCAATTGAGCCGCTTGTTCCAGAGTTTTTCGCAAGGCGATGCCTCCACCACCCGCAAGTTCGGCGGCACGGGCCTGGGCCTGGCGATCTCCAAGCAACTGGCCGAGCTCATGGGCGGCGAGGTGGGCGTGGAATCCGAATTGGGCAAGGGGAGTACCTTCTGGTTCAGCGCACGGCTGGGCATCAGCTCGGTCAACCGCCGACCCCTGCTGCCCGATCTGGGCTTGCGCGGCCGGCGCGCGCTGGTGGTGGACGACAACGAACACGCCCGCGCCGTCATCGTCGACATGCTGGAGGGCATGACCTTCGTCGCCAGCGAAGCCGCCTCGGGCCAGGCCGCCGTCGATGAAGTGCGCGAAGCCGCTGACGCGGGGCACCCCTACGACGTCATCTATCTCGACTGGCGCATGCCCGGCATGGACGGGATTGAAACGGCTCGTCGGATCCAGGCGCTGGGCCTGGCCTCGCCCCCGATGCTCTTGATGGTGACGGCTCACGGCCGCGAGGAAGCTCTCAAGGAAACCGAGGGCACGGGGATCCAGCACGTGCTGGTCAAGCCCGTGAGCCCATCGACCCTGTTCGACAGCACCATGACCGTGCTGGGCGAGCGGCAGATTGAGCCCTTGCCCACGAAGCCAACTCGAATCGCCACTGATCATCGTCCGGACAGAT
>JBAQER010000957.1:0-4661 GCA_049286845.1 Bradyrhizobium sp. | reverse complement strand
CCCATAATGGTTACATCTACATCGGCCTCCACATGCTCTGTCCAAATCCGGAGCTGAAATGATACAGAGGCTCACGGAACTGCCGGAGGCCAGGATTGACACGTCTCCGGCACCCACTCCCTGTGTCTATCTAAAATTGTTCGCGTAATATTCACGCCCTTGACGAGTAACCCCTTGAAAGGTCCCGTCATAATCGGGGCCCTTTCTTGCCGTGCGCTGCGTGCGGGAGTATAATTACTGATGCGGCGGATGATTTCTCTCTAGCCTTGCATTCAGCGCGACCCGCCGATCAAGGGCAAACTCAGCAGATGGTCGTGACCGGCGTGCCCCAGGACCGAAAAGCTGCATCTCGGCCGGTTGCGAGCAGCAAGCTGACGGTGCTGCGCAAGCATCCGATTTTCTGCGATCTTGATCCCGAAGCGCTCGATCAGCTCTGCCGTTACGCCAAGCATGCCACGCTGAAGCGGGGAGCCACGATCTTTTCGAAGGGCGACCCGGGAACCAGCATGTTTGCGGTGATCAGCGGCACGGTAAAGATCAGCACCTCGTCCCCGGATGGCCGCAGCGCGATCCTGAACCTGATCGGCGCCGGCGAGATATTCGGGGAAATCGCCGTGCTCGACGGGCAGGCGCGGACCGCCGACGCGACGGCCAATACCAATTGCGAGATATTCATCATCGACCGCCGCGAATTCGTTCCATTCGTGAAGAGCCAGCCGGCGCTGGCGATGAAATTCATCGAGTTGCTCTGCACCCGCCTGCGCTGGACCAGCGAACAGGTCGAGCAGATCATCCTGTTGAACCTGCCGGGCCGGCTGGCCAACGCGCTGCTTCGCCTGACCGAGAAACACAAGCTCGCGCCCGGCGGCCGCACCATCGCCGTGACTCAGCAGGAAATCAGCGAAATGGTCGGCATGACCCGGGAAAGCATCAACAAGCAGTTGCGGGTCTGGGCCGATCGCAAATGGGTGCGTCTCGAACACGGGGCCATCGTCGTGCTGAATGCCGAACCGCTGCAGGCCCTGGCCGAAGCGGGATCGGACGACAGCGGCGATTAGCGCCGAGGCGCCGATCGGATGATGGCGCGGGCTATGCCGTCGCGAGGTTGGAGCCGCGCTCGATCGTGAATTCGACGTCGATCAGTCCGCGCGAATGGTTCATGTCGGATTGCGACATCAGGAGTGTGAGGTCCTTGCCCCTGAGCGAAGCCAGCACTTCGGACAGCCGCTCGGAAAGCGCCGGCGCTATTCCCTCGAACGGCTCGTCGAGCAGCAGGCATTTGGTGCCGATGGCGAGCGCGCGGCCGAGCGCCACCAGCTTCTGCTGGCCTCCGCTCAGCAGCAGTGCCTTGCGATGGCGCATCTCCGTGAGTTCGCCGATTACCTCGTAGACGAAGTCGAGTCGCGCCTTGCGGTCGAGGTGCTCGGCGACCCACAGCGGCAGCAGGATGTTCTCCTCGACGGTGAGTTGCGGCACCAGGCAGCGATCCTCCGGCATGTAGCCGATCCCGAGGGCGGCACGGGCGTGGCGCGGACGTGCGGCCAGATCGGTGCCTTCGAACCGCACGGTGCCTTGTGCTGGCTTGAGGTGACCCATGATGGAGCGCATCAGCGTGGTCTTGCCGGCGCCATTACGGCCGACCAGGCTGACCATGGCGCCCCGCGTCACCTTCATCGAGAAGCCGCGCAGCGCCGGCATCGACTGGATCTCGACGACCAGATTGTCGATCTCGAGCAGGGGCCCCGCCGCGTTCATTGCGAGCCTCCGGTGACGTAGCGGCGCACTTCCGGATCCTTCAACACGTCTTGCGGATCGCCATCGGCGAGAATGCGGCCCTGGTAAAACGCCACCACGCGGTCGGCATAGCGGCTGACGATCTCCATGTCGTGTTCGACGAAGACGATGGTCGCGGCATCCGGCGCGACGGCATGAATCACGCGGTCCATCGTGGCGAATTTCTCCTCCGCCGACACGCCGGAGGTCGGCTCGTCCAGCAGCAGCAGTTTTGGCCGGCGCACCAGCGCCATGGCGATGTCGACCAGCTTGCGTACGCCGCCCGCAAGTTCCGAGATCGGCCGGTCGGCCAACTCGGTAAGTCCGAACCGCCCGAGCAATTCGAGCGCCTTGTCGTGGCGGCCGTGCGCCTCCGCGGGCGAAAAGAACGACAGTGAATGCGCGCCGACGCCGGAGACCGCCACCGCCAGGTTTTCGGCTGCCGTGAGCTCGATGAACAATTGCGGAATCTGGAAGGAGCGGGAAATGCCGAGCCGCGCCACGTTCCGTGGCGAGCGCCTACCAATGTCCATTCCCTCGATCGCAATCGAGCCGGAATCGGGCTTGAGATAGCCGGTGACCATGTTGACGAAGGTCGTCTTGCCGGCGCCGTTGGCGCCGATCAGGCTGACCCGCTGGCCGGCCGGGATATCAAGGCTCAGAGCGTCGGCGGCGACCACCGCGCCAAAGCGCTTTTCGACCCCGCGCACGGAGAGGACAGGGATCATGACGCCGCCCCTTCCTCGGTTGCGACCGACGTTGCGGCCGTTGCGCGGCGCTTTTGCCGCCTGTTCCCGACCCAGAGTGAGCCAATACCGCGGGGCAGGAACAGGATGACGCCGAGCAGGAAGACGCCGAGCACGAGCTGCCAGGTATTGGGCAGATACAGGTTCGAGAACGAGCGAACCAGCTCCAGCGCCATCGAAGCCACGAACACCGCGGCGACGCTCTGATATCCCGCCAGCACCGCCACGAACACGAATTCGCCCGATGTGGTCCAGTAGGCGAATTGCGGATCGATGTGTCGTTGCGCCATCAAGGCAAAAGCGCCGCTGGCGCCGGCAAACACGGCCGCAATGACGAAGTTGATGGTAACGACGCGGTTGGCCGAAATGCCCAGATATTCGACGCGCAGATTGTTTTCGCGAACGGCGAGGCTGGCAAGCCCCAGTTCGGACCGGAACAGGATCGTTGCTGCGATGCCGGCGAAGCCGGTGGTGACCACCGAGACGGCATACAGCATGAAATCCGCCTCGCGGGTGTCGGTGAACACCATGCCGAACAGGCTCGGCCGGCCGACGTTGAATCCGTCGGAGCCGCCGAGCGCGGTGGTTTTGACCAGCGCGCCGTAGAGCACCATCGACAGCGCCAGCGTCAGCATGCCGAAGAAGATGCCGCTGTAGCGGGCAATCAGGGGGCCGATCACCAGCCCGAGCAGGCCGCCACAGACGGCGCCGATGATCACCTGCGCTACCGCATCGGTAAGGCCCCAGGCGTTGGCGATCAGCGCCACGCCATAACCGCCGGCGGCAAAGAACAGTCCCTGGCCGAAGGAGACGTTGCCGGTGCGGGCCAGCACCACGATGCCGAGCGCGATCAGGGCGTTGGAGGCCGCGATGGTCGCCAGCGAGAGCGTCCATGTCGGAAGCGCGCGGCCGAACAGCGTCACGGCCGCCACCAGCGCAATCATGGTCAGGGGATGCAGACCTTGCTTCATCAGATCCGCCTCGCCGTCTCGCGCGTGAACAGGCCCTCGGGACGGAACATCAGGACCCCGGTCATGATCAGGTAGATCATGAACAGCTCCGCCTGCGGCATCAGATGGACCGACGCCGCGCGCGCCAGTCCGACCAAGACCGCGCCGACCGCTGCACCTTCGACGCTGCCCAATCCGCCGATCACCACGATGGCAAAACTCAGGATGATGACGTCCGAGCTGAGGCCCGGCTGCATCGAGATTTTGGGCGCGGTCAGCGCGCCGGCGAGCGCGGCGAGCAGCACGCCGAAGGCAAAGGCGACGGCGTAAACCCGGTTCACCCTCACGCCCATGCTGACGCTCATTTCCTCATTGTGGATCACGGCCAGCACAATCTTGCCGGTGACGGTGCGATTGAGGCCGAACCAGACCGCAAGCCCGATGGCGGCAGAAATCGGTATCAGCACCAAGTCGTAGCCGACGTAGTACAGACCGGCGAAGGCGACATTGCCGAACAGCTCATAGGGCTGCGTCGCGTAGATCGGGTTCACGCCCCAGATCAGCTTGGTGACGTCCTCGAGGATGAGAAACACCGCATAGGTTACCAGCAGCAGCACCACTTCGTCGCGGCCGTAGAACATTTTGAGGAGGCCGCGCTCGAGCAGAAAGCCGACTGCGGAGGCGATCAGGGCAACGGAGACCAGCATCGCGACAAAGCCGACGCTGGGCGGAAGGCTGTGCGCCGCCACCATGGTCACCGCGGTTGCCGCGATATAGGCGCCGAGCGCGTAGAAGCTGCCATGGGCGATGTTGAGAATCTTCAACACGCCGAATACCAGCGTCATTCCGAGGGCAACGATAAAGAGCCAGGACGCCTGAATCAGCCCATCGACCACGATCGTCAGAAAGAAGTTCATTTGCGTGTTTTGTACCGGACGTTGCGGGGCGCTGGTAAGATGAGGAAACGGCAACAAGCGGATCGGACGCCGCAAGGCGGGAGGAGGGGCGGCGCGAGGTTCGCACTCGCGCCGCCTCAACCCACATTCAGATGCTGACGCCCGTCAGTTGCATTGTCAGTTGCACTTGGCGCCCTGCATGCCACCCTTGATCCAGTCGAGCGACTTTACGCCCGGAGGCGGATTGACGCATTCGGCCGGGAAGTGAAGGATATCGACCAGATCGACCCGCTTCA
>JBAQER010000956.1:0-1680 GCA_049286845.1 Bradyrhizobium sp. | reverse complement strand
CTCCTGACCGGTGCGCTCGAAGGCGAGGAAATAGATCCGGTACAGCAGCACGCCCACGCCAAAAAACAGCGGCGCCCCCAGGACGCCGACCAGCACCGGGTCGAAGCCGAAGCGGCTGTTCAGGATGTAGGCGATGTATGCGCCGACGATGACAAAGGCCGGGTGCGCGATGTTGACGATGTCGAGCTGGCCGAAGACGATCGCCAGCCCGAGCGCCACGGCGGCGTAGAAGCCGCCAAGCAAGACACCCGCTACGACGGCGTTCGCGAGGAGATCTGCGGAAAACACCGTCGCGCGGCTGTCCTGGCGCGCCGCTATTGCTTATACGGGTAGGCGATTTCCCCCGATTTCCAGGCCTTCGGATACAGCACGATCCGCTTGCCCGGTCCAACGAACTGCTCGAGGTTGTCTTTCTGCACGTCGCGGAACTGGACCATCAGCACGCGGCTCGTAGCCCACTCGCCGTTGCGGCCAAACTTCACCTTGCCGACCACGGTATCGAAGGTCGTCTTGCGCATATGATCGGCCAGCTTGGCCTGGTCGAGGCCCTTGACCGCGTTCACGGACTGCTCGAGCACCTGGAGATAGGCATAAGCAAACGGCGGCAGGTAGTGGCCGAACGGGTCGACGCCCTTGCCTGCGGCCGCTACCCGGTATTTCGCCAGGAACTCGTTCACGCCGGGAAAGCTGAGCGTCGGCTCAGGTACCCAGAAGTCGTAGTTGACGATCCCGTTCAGGAGCGGGCCGAGGTTCTTCTGGATCGCGGCAAACTGCAGCCCGACCATGCCGCCGCCGAACATTTTCGCCTTCAGGCCGACTTCGCTCGCCGACTTCACCATGCCCACCGAGTTCGGCGGATAGCACGCGACATAGATGACTTCCGCGCTGGTTGCCTGAATTGCGCGCACGATGGGAGAGTAGTCCGTCGTCGCGGGCGGGAAGGTCTTGTCGTAGACGATGTTCATGCCGAGCTTCTTCGCATTGGCGCGCGCACCGGCTGCTGCATTGAGCGCGAATTCGTCGTCTGCGGCGACGATGGCGATCGTCTTCGGCTTCGGGTTCTGCGCCATCGCGAGCTCGAAGAATCCCTTCGACCAGTCGGTCCTGGGCTCCGGACCCGCCGGCATGATCTGGAAGTAGCGGTCGTACTTGAATTCCTCGTTGGCCGCCAGCCCGAACAGCGCGGGAAACACGAGCTTCTTCCTCATGACGATCGGCATCGCCGGCGCGATCAGGTTGGTGCCGTACCCCGACACCACCAGATCGACCTTGTCGACGTCGAGCAACTTGCTGTAAATGCCCGGGACGTTGGCGCCCTGCGTGGCGTCGTCGTAGTAGACCAACTCGACCTGTCGGCCGAGCAGGCCGCCCTTCTTGTTGATGTCGTCGCGCCAGATTTCCATCGCGATCAGCGCGCCCTTCCCGGCGCCGGCCAGACCGCCGGTGAGCGCCATGCTGAAGCCGATCTTGATGGGCTTCTGCTGCGCCATCGCGCCGGAAATGGAAAACACGAGCGCGCTCAGAGCGCCCACCAACAATCGCTGGAATTTCATGGGATCCCTCCTCAAGGATGTCGGAAGGATTATAGTAAGAAAAATCACCTGCTGGAAAACTTATGGCCATGATCCCGCGAGAACGGGCGCCCTATTCCGCCATCGTCGACCGTGCGCCGCTCAAGCT
>JBAQER010000955.1:0-2146 GCA_049286845.1 Bradyrhizobium sp. | reverse complement strand
GGCTTGAGCTCGCGGTCGAGAAGAAATCGCCGTTCATCGTCTTTGCGGCTTCCGGCGGCGCGCGCATGCAGGAAGGCATTTTGTCGTTGATGCAGATGCCGCGCACGACCGTTGGCGTGCAGATGCTGCGTGAGGTGAAGCAGCCCTATATCGTGGTGCTGACCAATCCGACCACCGGCGGCGTCACCGCCTCCTATGCGATGCTGGGCGACGTGCAGATCGCCGAGCCCGGCGCGCTGATCGGCTTCGCCGGCGCCCGCGTGATCGAACAGACCATCCGCGAGAAATTGCCGGAAGGGTTCCAGCGCGCGGAATACCTGAAAGACCACGGCATGGTCGACATGGTCGTGCACCGTCACGATCTGCGCCCGACGTTGGCGCGGCTCTGCCGGCTGCTGACGAAATCGCCGGCGGTGGAGACCGCCGCGAAGCCCGCAGCCGAGGTTGCCGCCGCGGCTCCGATCGTATCGGGCGCGGACGTGGCGCCGGCCGCACCTCACGCGTGAACGCGCCCGCGGCAAAACGGGACCAGCCGCTCGGCGAGCTGATCGCGCGGTTGTCGGCGCTGCATCCGAAGCGCATCGATCTCGACCTCGAGCGGATGCAGCGGCTGCTGCAGCGGCTCGATCATCCCGAGCGCCAACTGCCGCCGGTGATCCACGTCGCCGGCACCAATGGCAAGGGCTCAACCATCGCGTATCTGCGCGCGATCCTGGAAGCGGCCAACCTGCGCGTCCACGCCTATACCTCGCCCTATCTGGTGCGGCTCAACGAATGCTATCGCCTAGGCGCAGCCGGCGGCGGCGCCCTGGTCGGCGATGAAGAGCTGCGCGCCGCGCTGGAACATTGCGAGCGCGCCAATGCCGGTGCTCCCATCACCATCTTTGAAATTGAAACCGCGGCGGCATTTTGCCTGTTCGCGCAGCATCCGGCCGACGTGGTGCTGCTGGAAGTCGGTCTCGGCGGGCGGCTCGACGCCACCAATGTGGTCGACGCTCCGATGGCGACCGTGATTGCGCCGGTCAGCATGGATCACACCGAATTTCTTGGGCAAACCCTGATGACGATCGCCCGCGAAAAGGTCGGCATCGTCAAACGCAACGTGCCGGTGATCTGCGCCGAGCAGGCGCCGGAGGCCATCGCCATCATCGAACAACAGGCCAGGCGCATGCATGCGCCGCTGTACCGGGCCGGGCAGGAGTGGCACGTCAATGTCGAGCGTGGACGCCTGGTCTATCAGGACGAACGCGGCTTGATGGATCTGGCGGCGCCGAAACTGTTCGGCCGGCATCAGTTCGACAATGCCGGCCTCGCCATCGCCACGCTGCGTGCGTCGGATACCTTGAAGATCGATCCCGCGGCGTTCGAGGCCGGCATCGTCGGCGCCGAATGGCCGGCGCGGATGCAGCGGCTGGCGGCAGGCGCGCTGGTGGACCAGGCGCCGCTGGATTGCGAGATATGGCTCGACGGCGGACACAATGCCGAGGGCGGACGCGTCGTCGCCGCAGCCCTCGGCGATCTCGAGGAGCGGGTGTCGCGTCCGCTGGTGGTCATCGTCGGCATGATGGCCAACAAGGATGCGGCCGGGTTTCTTGCCAATTTCGCCGGACTGACCCGCCACATCATCGCGGTGCAGATCCCGGATCGCGACAACGCCATGTCGCCGGACCGGCTGGCGGACGCCGCGCGTGCCCTCGGCATGCGGGTGGAAACCCAGGGCAGCATCGAAGCCGCCTTGCGTTCGCTCACCCGCCTCGCCTACGAGGTGCCGCCGCGCATCCTGATCACGGGGTCGCTGTATCTCGCGGGCCATGTGCTCGGCCTCAACGGAACGATGCCGGGATAGGTCGACAGCCCGATGCGTTGTGCCGCGATCGCCGACATCCGCACTGGCGACCGGATGGATCCGGTAACGCAAAACAAAACGGCCGGCAATGAGCCGGCCGCTTTCAGAATGATCGTTACGCGGGAAGCGGATCAGACCGCAGCGGTGATCCACTGCTGCAGCTTCGCCTTCGGCGCGGCGCCGACCTGGCGCGAGGCCATCTCGCCGCCCTTGAAGATCATCAAAGTGGGGATCGACATCACGCCGTATTTCGAGGCCGTCTTCGGGCTCTCGTCGACGTTGAGCTTAACGATCTTGACC
>JBAQER010000954.1:0-5615 GCA_049286845.1 Bradyrhizobium sp. | reverse complement strand
CGCAGGTCGGACAGGCCGATCGCTCGATGGTCTCGACGTCGGCGTCGCTGACCGTGTCGTCGGCGGCCGCGACCATGGCGTCCACCAGATCGAGCGCGCGAATCTTGCCCTTGAGGCTGACCTTGCCGGATTCCATCGGGCCGCCCGAGACGAACACGGTCGGAATGTTGATCCGCAGCGCCGCCATCAGCATGCCCGGCGTGATCTTGTCGCAATTGGAGATGCACACCATGGCGTCGGCGCAATGGGCATTGACCATGTACTCGGTGCTGTCGGCGATGATCTCGCGCGACGGCAGGCTGTAGAGCATGCCGTCGTGGCCCATCGCGATGCCGTCATCCACCGCAATGGTGTTGAACTCCTTGGCCACGCCGCCGGCCTTCTCGATCTCGCGCGCCACCAGCTGGCCGAGGTCCTTGAGATGGACGTGGCCCGGCACGAACTGGGTGAACGAATTGACCACGGCGATGATCGGCTTGCCGAAATCCTCGTTCTTCATGCCGGTGGCCCGCCACAGGCCGCGGGCGCCCGCCATGTTGCGGCCGTGGGTGGTGGTCCTGGAGCGGTAGGCGGGCATGGGCTGTCCTTTGAGGGTCGGGAATTCGACGCAGCGACCGTCTTCTAGACGGCGAACCCCGCCGGTTGAACGTGGCTTGGTGCAGGGGCGCTATGCGGTCGCCCTTTGGCACGGTCAAGGAAAGTTGGCAATCATTTCGGCCCCGATCGGGCCGCCAGGTCCACATTGGGTCTGCGTTGGCCCGACAGCCGCGAGCATGTTGCAGCGCAGCGAAACCAAGGATGATGGGCCAACGGCGGGAACCGGTGCTTCCAGTCAGTGGCGCAGACCGGAAACGTTAACGCAGAGATGCGATGTGTTTCATTTGATAATTGGTTTGCAGCCCGGGATTGGATGACAGCAATGGCTATTCCCAATATGTCCGACGAGCAGATGCGCTTGGCGCTGAAGGAGCTCGAGCAGGCCACCTACAATCACGATCAATGGGCCGAAGCCGTATTCAGCACCTTGATTTGCCGCCTGGCGCCGGACGAACGGGATATCCGGGGCGATGCCCATCACCTGTGCCGGTTCGGCCAATGGTTCCACAAAGTCGGGATCGTTGAGCTGAAAGACCACCCCGGCTTTGCCGAGATCGGTAACGAGCATGAACGCATGCACCAATGTGCGACTGGTCTGCTGCGGTCGTCCGTCGACGGCGTGCCGATTTCGATCAAGGACTTCGATCGATTTGTCAACGCACGGAAACGCCTGCAATTGGAGATCGCGACCGTCCGGCGCGAATTGGAGGTGGCGCTCTTCAATCTCGACCCTTTGACGGGAACGCCGAGCCGCATCGGGATGCTGAGCATGCTCCGCGAACAACAGGAATTTGTCAGACGCGAGCACGTCTGCACCGTGGCGATGATGGACCTCGATCACTTCAAGTCCATCAATGACAATTATGGGCATGCGGTCGGAGACCGGGTCCTGATCGGCTTTGCGCGCTACGTCATGGCGCATCTACGTCCCTACGATAAATTTTTTCGATACGGCGGGGAGGAGTTTTTGATTTGCTTGCCGGATACGGACCTGCAGACAGCCGGCGACGTCATCGATCGATTGCGCGCGGAACTGGCATCGTTGTCATTTGAGGATTCGGGCAAGGGGCATTTTCAGGTTACCGTCTCGTTTGGGCTGGCCCTTTTGGACCCGGATATGCCGGTGGAGAAATCCATGGATCGTGCCGACAGGGCTCTCTACGTTGCCAAAGAGGCCGGAAGAAACCGCGTCGTCAAATGGGACGCGTCAATGAATGGAGTGCCGGGCAGGCCCTAGGAATCGAGGACCTGCCGCGCCCTGGATGCAGCCATCACGCACGCGCGCCGGCAGCGCGGTACTCTGCCATCGTGCGTGCCACGAGATCATCGACCGAAAGCACCTCTGATACCCCCGAGGTGGAATGCCCCGCGCTCCAGATGTCGCGCCAGCGCGCCGGGCGGTTTTCGCAGGCGCCGATGTCGATGTCCTTGCCGATGTCGATCGCGCCGCGCTGCGGCAGGTTGTCGGCGTCGAGGCCCGCCGCCGCAATCGAGGGCCGCAGCATGTTGGTCTGCAGGCCGGTGAAGGCCGTGGTCAGGAGAATATCGTCGGCGCTGCTTCGACTCCGGGTTCGTGCTTCGCACGCCCCGGAAGGACGGGTAGCCTACCGCTTCTCGATCACGAGGCTCTGCACCACGCGGCCGAAATAGCCTTCTGTGTCGGCGAGCCGCGCCATGGCGAGGCCGGCGCCATCCGGGCCGATCCAGGATTCCGCATCGAGCAGGATCCACTCGCCGACCGGCTGCCGCGCCATGCTGACGGTGAGGTCGGCATTGATGAAGGTCCATTCGCGGAAATCCAGCGCCGCCGAGGTGCCGTTGCAGAAATCGGAGGCCACCACCGCCCGCATCGCCTGCGACACCGGCGCTCCCTCGACCAAAGTGCGGTCGGCGCGATACCAGATCGCGCCGGGACCCGGCGCGCCGAAGCGGCCGCGGGCCGCCCGCAACGACATGCCCGATACAAAGGGGCTCGAGGAGAAATCCGCCGGCTCCGGGCGCGATTGATCCGGCCCCGGAAGCTCGACCGGCAAATCCGCGACATCGGGCGGCAAGCTCAAAGCCTGCATCTTGATCTTCAGCACGGTGGCGCCGACCACGACGACGCCGTCGGCGAGCAGCCGGACCGCGCAGAGCTGGATCTTGCGGCCCGCGCGCAGGATTTCGGTTTCGATCGTCAGCGGCGCCACCGGCACCGGGCGCATCAGATCGATGGTGACGCGCGCGACCAGCATCGGCACCGGCGTCGGGATGGCTTCGGCCGCCCACACCACCAGCGATGACGGCGCCGAGCCGTGCTGCATAAGCGGGTCCCAGGGGCCGGCGGCATCGGGACTCGTCAGCACGCGATTGCCGTCCACGCGATAGATGGCGTCCATCAGATCGATTCCATTTCAGC
Organism: Bradyrhizobium sp.; assembly: GCA_049286845.1. Taxonomy (GTDB): domain Bacteria; phylum Pseudomonadota; class Alphaproteobacteria; order Rhizobiales; family Xanthobacteraceae; genus Bradyrhizobium. The sequence continues at coordinate 2,620 of JBAQER010000954.1, read as the reverse complement.
TGGGTTCGGGCTGCTGCGCGGCGCACAACTGGCCAACCAGCAAAGGCCATACCCGATGCGCCCGCGCCAGCCGCGATCGAAGGCACCGCGACGGCCGAGATGGACCGATCGCGGTGCGAAAGGTGTCGAACATGCGATCGGAGGTCAACCTGCGGCGGCGAGCGATCTTTCGAAGCCGTTGGGCACTTCGATATCGACTTCGAGCGTCGATACGTGTTTTCCCCGTTCCATCCTGACGATGACCTTCTCCGGATCAAGCACGACATGCCGCGAAACGACGGCGAGGATCTCCGCCCGCAGCAGGCCCAGCAGTTCCGGCTGGCCGCGCATACCGCGTTCATGAGCGAGCAGAATCTGCAGCCGTTCCCGTGCAACAGGCGCGGAAGCATTACGGCCACCGAGAAGCCGCAGCAGATTCATCATGCCGCCCTCCGTCCCAGCAGCCTGTTCATCAGTCCCTTGCGCTCCGTCGGGACCGCCATGGTGACGGTTTCTCCCATCAGACGGCGCGCTGCATCGACGTAAGCGCGGGCTGGCGCGCTGGCGGCGTTGTTCAGCGTCACCGGCGATCCGACATTCGACGCCCGCAACACGTCCTGGCTTTCCGGAATGATCCCGAGCAGCGGCGTTGCGAGGATTTCGAGAATATCGTCAATGCCGAGCATTTCGCCGCGCGCTGCGCGCCCCGAATCGTACCGGGTGATCAGCACGTGCTTTTCCACCCGCTCGCCCCTCTCGGCCCTCACGGTCTTCGAATCGAGCATGCCGATGATCCGGTCTGAATCGCGCACCGACGAGACTTCGGGATTGGTGACGATGACGGCCTCGTCGGCGTAGCGCATCGCCAGCGTCGCGCCCCGTTCGATTCCCGCCGGGCTGTCGCAGAGGATCCAGTCGAACCGGGTGCGCAGGTCCGCGATGATGCTGCCGACGCCCTCGTCGGTCAGGGCATCCTTGTCCCTCGTCTGGGAGGCGGGAAGCAGCCACAGGTTCTCCAGACGCTTGTCGCGGATCAGGGCCTGCGAGAGCTTGGCAACGCCCTGCACCACATTGATGAGGTCGAATACAACGCGCCGCTCCGCTCCCAGCACGAGGTCGAGGTTGCGCAGGCCGACGTCGAAGTCGACCACCACCACCTTTTCTCCCATTTGCGCGAGCGCCGCGCCGAGCGCGGCCGTCGATGTCGTTTTTCCGACGCCGCCTTTGCCGGACGTCACGACCAGAACTTTGGCCATTCTTTGCTCCCTTAACCGGTTAATTCAGCGCTGTGATTTTCATGATGTCGCCTTCCAGCCACGCCTGGGCCGGCCGATTGCGCAGAGATGGGTCTATTTCTTCGGCAGTCTGGTAGTAGCCGTCGATGGCCAGAAGCTCGGCCTCGATCTTCTGGCAGAAGATCCGGGCGGCGGAGTTGCCGTTCACCCCCGCCATCGCCCGGCCGCGAAGCGCCCCGTAAATATGGATCGAACCGCCGGCCACGATTTCCGCGCCGGAGCCGACCGAACCGAGCACGGTCACGTCGCCTTCGGTAAAGACCACCGACTGACCGGAGCGCACCGGGCTTTCGAGCAGCAGAGAGGTCGGTTTCGGTTTGGCTTCGGGCTTTGCGGGTTCGCTGGGCTTGAGCGCGCAATGGCGCCCGCCCGTGAGCAAGGGCGGCAGGCTCTTGGTCAGGTGACCCGAATCGACGCCTTCGATCCCGAGCACCCGGATATTCCGCTGCTCGAGGCTCGTGACCAGATATGCGATGGCGGATTGACTGAGATCCAGCGCCGAGAGGTCGAGCACGACCGGCTTGCCGACAAAGAAATCGGGCGAACGCGCGAGCGTGGCATCCAGTTCTTCAAGCCAGCCCACGATCGGCACCACCGGACAAAATACAAACGCCACATATGAGCGCCCGCGCAGGCGCACCAATTGTCGCGTTGGCTCCACGATTGCGTCCATGGGGGGTCGACTCGCCTTTCCTTATCGAATGGTTAAGAATCGGCGGTCTTGGTTAACGCTTCGTTAACGGCGCCGATTATTCGGCAACATGGTGTCGAGCCACATCACGCCGGAGAAAAATCCTGTCCTGCTCATGTTCGGACATCGCAATGCGGCATTTGAGAAACCGTGGACTTATTTTGTCGAGTTTGTGGCCGCCCCGCACTTTCGATAGCGCAGTTAATGCCAGCTACCAGTGATTCGCTCGCGATTTCGCCACTGCGCCAAAGCTGTTGACCGGCAAAAACTGACCTCAATTCAGTCGAGGTTCCGACCTAATAATGTCTTGCCCCAGATCCATCACATCTCGGTGACTTTGCCAGCGCGATTGTAGGCGGGTCATTTCCACCGTCGTTCGCGACGGACACTTGCCGGGGAACAAAGGCAATGGAAGGGGTGGAAACGGCGCCGTCGCGCGATTTCAATCGCAGGCTGACGCGCGAAGCGGATAATGCAAAGTCTGCGTCCGGATCTTGGCTCCGATTCCACGGCCGAACCCGTCATCTCGTTCGGCGAGATCGCGTCCCCTCGCCGGCTGGAACCTTTGTCCAATCGTTCCGGAGAAAAATCCGGAGTTCAGTTCCCGCGGCGCCATCCAGCGCCCGCGGTGCCGTTCCCAGGCGTAGCCGTAGTG